>JAUWXM010000023.1 GCA_030616365.1 bacterium
TTTTTATTTTTAACTTCTTTATAAGTTATCATAGGTGGATTATCTACCGGACATATAAAAGAGCAGATCATACAGCTTAAACATTTTTCTTCATCCTGAACCGGTCTTCGTTTTTCACCATCCCAGTCAAGACATTGTCCCCCGGCATCCTGGCAGACGATATAACACTGGCCGCATCCGATGCAACGGTCAAGGTCAAATTCTGCAATCCCCTGACGTGTTAAATCAAAGGCATCCGTTGGATGAATATTTGGTAACGCTTCCCCAATAATATTTTTCACTCTCTTATACCCCTTTTCCTCCATAAAATCGGAAAGGCCCTCGCACATGTCTTCAACAATTCTATGACCATAATGTATCACCCCGGTGGTCATCTGAACAAGGGAAGCCCCGCAGAGTAGATATTCAACTGCATCAATCCAGGTCTCTATCCCCCCACACCCTACAAGAGGTAAATTTAATTCGGAAGACTGGGCCATTTCCGCAATAAACCTCAAACCAATTGGTTTAACCGCCGGACCTGAATATCCGCTTATGGCACCCTTCCCGGCAACATTGGGTTCCGGGACATAATCGTCCAGTCCAATTTCCGTAAGAGCGCGAACCGTGTTAATAGCAGTGATACCATCTGCCCCACCTTTTTTAGCGAATAATGCCGGCTCAATCATGTCAGTAATGTTGGGAGTCATTTTTGCCAGTATCGGTATTTTAACAACATTTCTTACTTCCGCAGTAAACCTTTCTATAAGATCAAATGCCTGCCCTACCTTCATACCGGAACCCTCCACTGTCATATGGGGGCAGGAAAAATTCAGTTCAAGCATATCTGACCCAATGCCTTCAGCCATTTTTGCCAGCTCAACCCATTCATATTCTGAGAAACCCATAAGACTTGCTATAACAACGTGTTTGGGCCAGTGCTTCTTCAGGTATTTAATATCCCGGAGATTATCTTTAAGCGGTCTATCCGTTATCTGTTCCACGTTTTGGAGACCAACTAACTTTTTGTTTCCATAATTGTATTTTGCCATTCTGGGAGCTGGATGGATTATTTTTATTTTATCGAAACCAAGGGTTTTATAGGCCACACCACCAAATCCGTGGTCAAACGCCCTTCCGATCATCTCCCCGGTATTGGATACCGGTGAAGAAGATAATAAAAACGGCGTGGGAAATCTGACCCCGCACATCTCAATACTTAGATCTTTCGTTTTACCCATTTTAATCTTCTTTATAAGCTGTAGATTATTTTTACTCAAGCTCCTGATTATCTTCTCTGCCGCTTCCTTTCCGTCTGTTACCGCATCTACCACAAGGGCTGGTCCTCTAACTATATCTCCACCAGCAAAAATCTTTTTATTGGCCGTGGATACGCCATCCCTTTTCGTGGCTATCAAATTATTTCTTTTATACTTAATTTTTGAAGATAAATCCCTAATTCCCGTCTCCGGTCCTGAACCAATAGCCATAACAACCGTATTGACCTTGAGATCGAACTCTGTACCTGATACCGGACTGGCATTTGATGGTATAAATAAATTTGGTTTGACCCATTCCGTTTCGTTCCCTTTTACTCCCGCAACTCTGCCTCTCTCCCCAATGATTTCTGTTACCTGACACTGTGGTTTAATAATAACGAAATTATTTCTTGCCATTTCGAGGTCATCTTTAGCAGCAGGTATCTCAGCCAAACTTTCCAGGCATATGCAATATACCTTTTTGGCACCAAGCCCCTTACAGGCACTGGCAACATCCATTGCTACCGAACCGCCGCCAATAATAGCCACGTCTTTATTTCTAACCATTACGGTAATTTTACGTTTGCTTCCATTACGAACGGATTCCAAAAACTCGGTAGCCGTGGTAACGTTTTTTAAGTCAGAACCCGGTATCTTGATCTTATAGGGGTTCCAGAGACCGGCCGCTACAAATACCGCCTTAAATCCTTTTTTGATAAGATTATCAACCCCTTTAGCTCCTATACGAGAATTACATTGAATTTTAACGCCAAGCTTCTTAACATCTTCTAACTCTCTATCAAGAAATTCACTGTTCAACCTGAACTCCGGAACACCATATCGCAGCACTCCACCCGGTTTCTCTTTTGATTCAAAAATAGTGACGTTAAAACCTTCTTTGGCCAGTTCCGCAGCACAGGATAATCCCGCAGGCCCGGAACCCACAATGGCAACTTTCTGTTTTCCCTTCGCACCTTTTTCCAGCGGATCAAAACCTATCTCCCAGGCATACTCCACCAAGAATCTCTGCAACTTTCCTATCTCAATGGGTCGATCAATTTCAGTTGCACTGCAGGCCTTTTGACACAGTTTTTCATTGGGACAGACAATCCCGCATATACCTCCTAAAATATTATTCTCTTTAATAGTCCTTACCGCCCCCTTAATATCTCTGAAGCGCAATTTTCTGATAAAAGTCCCGGGGTCAGTATCAGCCGGACATTCCTGACTGCAGGGAGCATCATAACATAACAAACATCTTGAAGCTTCTATAATAGCCTGACTAAGGTCAAATCCCTTCTCCATGTCTGAAATGTTCTCTACCCTATTACTCTTTCTTCTGGCGGTCTTCATTTATACCCCCTCTTAGGAAATCAGGTAATCGGTTACTTCTCAAGAATGCCCAGGACCTCATCCAGAACCTTAATAATGAAGTCAGCGTCATCTTTATTGACACAGAGGGGCGGCTTTATCCTTATGACATTACCTGTCATGGCCCCTTTACCAATAAGGAGACCCCGCTCCTTACAGAGGTCCATGCATTCCAGCATCTCCTTAGAGGCTGGCGTCTTTGTCTTTCTATCCTTGACCAGTTCCACGCCAAGCATGAGACCTTTTCCTCTCACATCACCGATTATGGGGTGTTTCTCCATCAGTTCAAGTAGCTTTTTCTTTAAATAATTACCAACTACCTTGGCGTTGTGGGCATAATTATGTTTTTCCAGGGCCTCCAGGACCCCTAATCCCTGGACCATGGAGACCGGGTTGCCGCCATAGGTATTGAAATGCACCTTTCCCCTCATAGATTCGGCAATCTCTTTAGTGGTAATTACTCCCCCCAGGGGAACACCGTTCCCAATCCCCTTGGCCATGGTAATGATATCCGGGGTAACTCCCCAATGTTCGATACCGAAGAACTTATCTCCGGTCCTCCCGAATCCGGTCTGCACCTCGTCAACCACGAATAGACCATCATACTTCTTGACGATGTCGTAGATGATTTTGAAGTATTCCTTGGGAGGGTCGATTACTCCCCCGAATCCCTGGATGGGTTCAGCGAAGAATCCCGCGATATGACCAGATGTAGAATACTTTATGATCTCCTCCACCTCCCGGGCACAGACCAGCTCACACTCCGGATACTTCAGATTATAGGGGCATCGATAACAGTAACCGGCGGGTGCCTGGTGGACACCGAAGACATAGGGAAGGGAATGCCTCCAGAGGCTTTGGCCGGTTAAGGACATGGCCATCAAGGTCCTTCCATGAAAGGAATGTCTCAAGGCAATGAATTCCTGGTTCCCGGTAGAGTTCTTACATAACAGGGCAGCCAGTTCATTCGCCTCGCATCCCGAGTTGGTAAAGAAACTGACATTCAATTCCCCGGGTGACATCTCAGCCAATTTCTTGGCATACTCTACGATTACCGGGTGATAGTAGAGAGTGGTCATATGTTGCAGGGTCTCTACCTGCTTCTTCACCTTGGGGATGATATCTGGATGACAGTGGCCGACACTAATGGTTACCACGGCACTGAAGGCATCGAGATATCTCTTTCCTTCATCATCATAAACATACTGCATCTCTCCCTTAATGAGATTAATGGGTTTCTTATAATAAGTCATGGTAGAAGGCAAAAGATACTTTTCTCTTAATTTTCCAATCTCCTCAGTCGTCAACTTCTTCTCTCCCATCTTGTTTTCCTCCTTATTTATCACAGATTAGCACAGATTAAAGGATACAGATTATCACAGATTATTGCGAAATAGCAATTAAGTTATTTAGTGATTAAGTCATTAGTGGTTTTTTACTCATTTGCTCAATTTCTCAATTGCTTAATAACTCAATTACTCTACTCATTCGTATTATTGTCTGCGGTCCTCTGCGGCTTAATCTGCGATCATCTGCGTTTATAAGCGGCTGTAGGCCTTTCTGGGGACAAATTGGCCCCAGCCTTTTTCTCCCACGAACCTGCCATTCTTAGCGATTATCTTCCCTCGGGAAATGGTCATTACCGGGTAGCCCACTAATTTCCGTCCAGTATAGGGATTCCAGTCGCAGGTAGACTGTAATCTCGTTGGCGAGATAGTTACCCGCTTCCTGGGATCGAAGACCACTATATCGGCATCGGAGCCGATAGCAATGGTTCCCTTCTTAGGATAGAGACCGAATATCCTGGCGCTATTGGTGGAGGTGATCGCTACTAAGTCATTAATGCTCCATCCTCGCTTCACACAAGCGGTATACATCATAGGCAGGAAGGTTTCCAATCCCGGCATGCCAAAGGGAATCTTAGCAAAAACCCCTTTATAGAGGGCCTTCTGCTTGGTATTAAAGGTGCAGGTATCGGTCCCCATATTGAGTATCGTCTCCTCCTCCAGCCCCTCCCAGAGAGCAAAACAATCGGATTTCTTTCTTATGGGAGGACAGGTAGCATACCAGTGCCCGTTCTTCTTCTTAAATAGATCATCGGTCAGAAAGAGATACTGGGGGCAGGTCTCGGCATAGACGTCTACTCCCTTCTTCTTTCCCTCCCTTACCGCTTCTAAACCCTCCCTGGTTGTCATATGGACGATGTAGAGAGAGCCATCTGCTGCTTCGGCCAAGGTAATGGCCCTCTGGATGGCTTCGCCCTCAGTGAAGTTCGGCCTGGTGAGGGCATGGTTATAGGTAGCGAATTTCTTATCTTTTAAATATTTTTCCGTTAAGGTTTCGGTGACATAAACATTTTCTGCGTGGACTCCAATCCTTCCTCCGTATCTCCTGGCCATAACCAAGGCCTCATAGAGGTCGGCATCATCACTCATCCATCCCTCTCCTCGGTAGATCATGAACATCTTAAATGAAGGAATGCCGCTCTTGATGACTTCTGGTAACTCTCTCTGGGTCCTCTTATTCTTCCAGTCAGTAATCCCTACATGAAGGGAATAATCAATGGCCACCTTAGGATCTGCTAATTTCCTCCTGGCCCTGATGGTCTCCTTCATGCTCGTTCCTTTTGCCTGAATGGCGAAATCAATGATGGTGGTGATCCCTCCTGCTGCAGCAGAGGCCGTCTCTATAAAGAAGTCGGCACTCACTGTCCCGCAGAAGGGGAGCTCGCAATGGACATGGGGATCGATGGTTCCGGGTATAACATACTTCCCCCGAGCGTCGATAACCTCTATTCCCTTCTTGGCCTTGAGGTTCTTGCCGATGGCCACAACCTTCTCCCCTCTGACACTGACATCCGCCCGATAACTCTCAGATGCGGTTACTACCTTTCCATTCTTAATAATTAAGTCCATTTACTTACCTCCTCTCTATCTCGCTTATCACTCGTCGTTTTTAAAGCAACCTGCAACCCACAACCTGCGACCCGCGACCTGCAATCTGCTAAAATTATGGTAATAACTTTATTAAGTCTCCATAGGTCTCTGGACGCCTGTCTCGATAGAACTGCCAGGCCTGCCTTATCTCCTCGATCTCGTCCAGGTCGAGATTGGCTACTACCAACTCATCCTTATCCTCTGAGGCCTGGGCGATGATCTTTCCCTTGGGACTGCAGAAGTAACTGGAGCCATAGAATCTTCCCCAGTTCCAGGGCTTCTCGGTCCCTACCCTATTTATGGCGCCCACAAAGTAACCGTTGGCCACGGCATGGGCCGGCTGTTCTAATTCCCAGAGATACTTTGATACCCCAGCCGTAGTAGCAGAAGGATTGAACATAATCTCTGCACCATGTAATCCCAGAATCCTGGCACCATCCGGAAAGTGTCTATCGTAACAGATGTAGGGAGCGACCCGGGCATAGGCGGTCTGGAAGACGGGATAATCAGTATTCCCGGGCTTGAAGTAGTATTTCTCATAGAACCCAGGATGGACATAGGGGATGTGCATCTTTCGGGTAGTCCCTAGAAGTTTTCCATCGGCATCGATGACCGCCGCCGAGTTGTAATAGACCCCGGCCATGGCCCTCTCATAGATAGGAACCACGATGACCATGGAATGCTTCTTGGCCAGTTTTGCAATCTCTTTTGTGGTTGGTCCCGGGATGGGCTCTGCGCTATAGTACCATCTCATATGATGCTCTGCCGGGAAGTAAGGAACATTAAAGAGTTCCTGATAGCATAAGACCTGGACCCCTTTCTTGGCTGCTTTCTCTGTCATCTTGATATGCTTCTTTAGCATGGCTTCCTTAATCCTATCGATCTCCTTCTTGACCGCCTTCTCACTCATCTTAGAAGTATCCTTCGTTGGCGCAATGACATTCTTGGCCTGAATCAATCCTCCTCTCACTACTTTTGCCATAATTACCTCCTTTTATACTAAATCTAGTTCTTTTAGTCTCTCCTTTGTCGGGATCCCTTTCTCATCCCAGCCGCGGAGTTTATAATATTCGGGAAGCATTTTTTCCAGATCGGGGACCTTCCCCTTGGCCTTGCCATCTGGCTTGGCGGTCAATAAACGCTTTGGTAGAACATCATCCTTCCCCGAGATCCCTAATTTTATATCGTATAGTCTTTTGAGATTAAATAACCTTTCCCCAACTTTCAAGAGTTCTTTCTTATCCATCTCAAAGCCAGTGACCCTATTAACCCACCTGGCGATCTGAGAGGGCTCGGCCCTCCCCATCAAAAACTTACAGATCCCTAAAGGATTATAGACGCTTAAGAAGTTCTGTAAGTTATAAGTGATCTCCGGCTTATCCTCCTCCCTGAACTGGTCTGGTGACTCTACATATCCAAAGTCCTCTATCTTCAGTCCCCGATCGAGGAAATAGGTCAAACCTTCCAAGTGGCAGGCACCTCTTACTGACGTAGCATAGGAGAGGGCCATGGAGAAGTGTCCTCGAGGGTCGTGGGCGGGATAGTCAAGTCCCTTTGTTTGAGAGACAAGCTCCGCTGTTTCTTTGCCAATCTTTTTTGCTGCTTTTACTGGACCATCTGCTAAGTATTCTCCCCCAAATCCTTCTCTTTTAGCAATCTGATTTATGAGAGTAATCATGGCCTTTGGCGCTCCCCACTTTATCTCAAGACCATCTGTCTCCTTTTTTGTTATCTTTCCCTTCTCATAGCACTCCATGGCAAAGGCTAAAGTATTTCCCGTAGAGATGGAATCCAGTCCGAATCTATTACATAATTCATTCACATAGGCCAGGAGTTCCAGATCATCATTGAGACAGTTTGCTCCCAGTAGGGCCGTCGTTTCATACTCCGGATAGTGGCCGTAGAACTTTCCATGCTTGCCGTTACCTTTGACGATCTTGGCGCAGCCTATGGGACAGGCAAAGCAGTGGTAGTGTCTTACCCAGATTGTCTCCCTCATCCTCTGTCCAGATATTCTTTTAATCCCTTCTTCCCAGGAGCCGAGTTGCCAGTTCTTTATTGGTAGGTCGCCGAAGGCCTCGACTGCTACTGCACCACCTGATGTTCCGAATGCGCTCAATCCCTCTGCCTTCTCCTTTATTACTGGAATCTCCTTCTTCAATAATTCCCTTAAGGCCTCTCGATCTTTAATTTCCGGTCTCTTTTTCCCTTTTACTACGATGGCTTTCAGGAACTTGGAACCCATCACTGCCCCTGGTCCACCTCGGGCAGCATTTCGGGCATTCATTCCATCAAAGACAATACTGGCTATTCTGGATAGGTTCTCTCCCGCCGGACCGATTGCCGCCACGAGTGCTTTCTCGTCCGTCTCCTTCTTCAATAGTTCACTGGTTTCAAAGGTATCCTTTCCCCAAAGACTTTTCGCCTCCCTAATCTCGCATTTCGCGTCATTAATCCAGAGATAGACCGGTTTATCTGATTTTCCTTTAATAATTATTCCATCATATCCGGTAAATTTGAACTGGGCAGGCCAGTGGCCTCCAACTGTTGACTCATTCCATATTCCAGTTAGAGGACTTTTGCTACAGACGCTTAATTTACAGGCCGTAGGAACCATAGTCCCGGTCAAGAGGCCAGCCATAAAGATCAATGGATTAGCGGGGTCAAAGGGATCGAGGCTTAGATCTGCCTCTTCAGATAATATCTTGGCTGTCAGGCCGCTTCCCATGAAGTATTTTCTTACCTCCTCTTTCCTGACCTCTCTTTGAGATATTTTCTGAGTAGTAAGATCAACTTCCAGTATCTTTCCCTGATAACCGTAATTCAACTTTGTAAACCTCTCTATGCACGGATTAGCACTGATTGAAAACGGATTAGCACTGATTTAATCCGTGCTCATCTGCGTTTAAATCACTCTTTGTTCTTTATGTCTCTTTTTCCACTAATTCTATAAGTACTCCATGGGTGCTTTTAGGATGGATAAATGCTATTCTGGTATTATGGGCGCCCTGACGGGGCTTTTCATCAATTAGCCTTATTCCTTTCTCTTTTAACTCCTTTAATCTCTTTTCAATATCAGTTACCTCGAAGGCAAGATGGTGAATCCCTTCCCCCTTTTTCTCCAGGAATTTAGCAATTGGGCTATCTGGAGTAGTTGACTCAAGCAGTTCAATCCTACTCTCACCAATCTGTAAAGCGGCTACCTTTACTTTCTGCTCCGGAATTTCTACTACTTCCCTACTTTTAAGCCCCAGTCTCTCACTATAAAATTTTAGAGCTTCTTCAATACTTTTAACCGCAATACCAATGTGATTAATCTTGTTTACCACCTACCACCTCTTTAGAAAATTAAATATCAAAAATCAAATATCAAAATTAAGGAGTTTTGATTTGTAATTTTACATTTTGCATTGTCATTTTTCATTTTCATTTTTTATTTTTGAGATACTTGCGGTGTTTCTCAATCTTTTTATAGAGTTCATCAATACCTGAACCCTTTATGGCAATAGTTTTAATAATAGCAGGAACCCATCCTTCCTTTTCTCTTCCTGGCCTGACCAATTCCAGATTGCGTTCCAGATGTCCCGTTTCCCCCTGGTCTATCTTATTAATCACAAAGATATCTCCGATCTCCAATATCCCGGCCTTCATCATCTGAATATCATCACCAAGGCCAGGGGAGAGAACAAGCACAATGGTATCAGCAACTCTCATCACTTCCACTTCAGCCTGCCCGGCACCCACCGTCTCTACAATCACTATATCCGCCCCCCATCCACTAAGGACCTTGATAGCGTTGTTAGTGGCCCGGGAAAGCCCTCCTAATTGACCGCGGGTGGCCATGCTTCTAATAAAAACCCCTTCATCCGGACTAGGCATCTGCATGCGGATGCGGTCTCCTAAAAGAGCCCCTCCCGTGAAAGGACTGGAGGGGTCAATGGCCAGCACACCAACTTTCTTGTTTTTCTCTCGGTAATGTTCAATGAGGCGGGCAATCAAGGTGCTCTTTCCCACTCCCGGAGGACCAGTTATACCCAGGGTGTGAACCGGAACAATCCTTTCTTCAAGAACTTTAATCTCTTTTAAAGTTGAGGTTGGTTCGTCCTCTATCTTTGAGATTAATTTCGCAGTCGCCTTATGGTCTCCTTGTAATATTTTTTCAATCAGGCTCATAATTTCACATACTTATTAATCCTCTCCCTATGGGGAAAGAATCTAGGGGAGGGGGGATTTTTCGTCCCTCGTCCTTCATCTCTCATCTTTCATCTGCGTTTATCTGCGCTTTCTATCTGCGCCAATCTGCGTTTTAATGAAATCAATAATCTCCTGGGTGCTGGTACCTGGGCCAAAAATTTTACTAATGCCTATTGATTCTAACTCGGGAATGTCTTCGGAAGGAACAATCCCACCAGCAAAGATTAAAATCTTTTCTCCTCCTCTCTTTTTAAGAAGCTCTACAATTTCAGGAAAAAGCTTAACATGGGCACCAGAAAGGATGCTCAGGCCCAGGCAGTCGACATCTTCCTGAATAGCAGTGTTCACAATCTGTTCAGTAGTCTGGCGGATACCAGTATAGATAACCTCCATCCCGGCATCACGCAGAGCCTTTGCCACCACCTTTGCTCCCCGGTCATGACCATCCAAACCAGGTTTTGCAATTAGAACTCTTATCTTTTTTCTCATATACTAACCGATTCCCGATATTCACCAAATTCTTGACGTAATATGTCACATATTTCTCCAACAGTAGCATAGACCCCCACTGCCTCCAATATCACCGGCATTAGATTCTTCTGGTTATGAACCCCGCCCCTTTGTAAAGGAGTGGGGTGAATTGCTTTCTTAATATTATTCAGAGCCTTCTTAACCTTCTTATTATCGCGTTCTTCCTTCAACTTTAGCAAACGTCTCTTCTGCCTTTCCTCTATTTTTGAATCCACCCCGCCCTTTCTTACTTCGTGGTTTTTCTGTGGAGCAGAAAAAGCGGGGTCACTCTGAAATCTATTCAGGCCCACAACAACTTCTTCCTTCTTCTCTATCTTCTTCTGATGAATATAGGCGCTATTCTGGATCTCTCTCTGGATAAACCCTTTCTCAATAGCTGCCAGCATTCCTCCTAAATCATCTATTCTTTTAATATAGGTCAAGGCTTCCTTTTCCATTTGATCGGTCAGTGACTCCAGATAGTATGAACCAGCCAGGGGATCCACGGTATCACTAACCCCGCTCTCATAAGCAATAATCTGCTGGGTACGCAGGGCAATCTGTACTGAATCTTCACTGGGCAGGGCAAGAGCTTCATCCCGGGAATTGGTATGCAGACTCTGAGTGCCTCCCAGAACGGCAGCCAGGGCCTGCAAAGTAACCCGAGCAATGTTGTTGTCAGGCTGCTGAGCAGTTAAGGTGGAACCGCCGGTTTGGGCATGAAAGCGGAGCATCATTGATTTTGGGTTCTGAACCTGGAATCTTTCCTTCATTAATCTTGCCCATAATCGACGGGCAGCTCTGAACTTGGCAATCTCTTCAAAAAAGTTGTTATGAACTGCGAAGAAGAAGGAGAAACGGGGAGCAAAATCGTCGGGTTTCAAATTTCTCATCTTAAGAGCCTCTACGTAAGCCAGTCCATTAGCCAGAGTAAAGGCGAGTTCCTGAACTGCAGTGGCTCCTGCCTCCCGAATGTGATAGCCACTTATACTGATGGGATTCCATTTAGGTAGATGCTTAGAAGCGTATTCATTAACATCAGTAGTTAATCGCAAGGAAGGAAGAGGAGGAAAGATGTAGGTCCCCCGGGCAATATACTCTTTCAGGCTGTCATTCTGAGTGGTGCCAGAAAGCTTACTCAAATTTATACCCTGTTTTTCAGCAACTGCGATATACATGGCAAGAAGAATTGCACAGGGAGAATTGATGGTCATAGAAGTGCTTACTCTATCTAAAGGAACCCCTTTAAAAAGAACTTCCATATCTTGAAGGGAATCAATAGCTACTCCAACCCTTCCCACCTCACCAATGGCCAGTTGATGGTCAGAATCATAACCTATCTGGGTAGGTAGATCAAATGCTACTGATAGACCGGTCTGACCCTGTTTTAGTAAATATTTGTACCGCTTATTTGATTCTTCTGCATCTCCCATACCAGCATATTGGCGCATGGTCCAGAGTCTTCCACGATACATGGTAGGCTGGACTCCTCGGGTAAAGGGGAAATTGCCCGGGAAGCCTAAATCCTTTAAATAATCTAAACCTTCTATATCCTCCGGGGTATAAAGGCGCTCTATCTTGATCTTTGAGTAATTTTCAAAATGCTTTTTTCGCTCAGGACGTTTCTCCAGAATTTTTTTTAAAACCTTTTCTTCCCAGTTTTTTTTCTCCTTCTTTATCTTCTGCTTCAAATTACTCCCTCTTTCTTAAGACTCTTAATCTCTTCTTTGCTGTATCCTAAAATATTGGAGAGAACCTCATCATTATGCTCACCTAAAAGGGGTGGAGGTTTATCAATAGAACCCGGAGTAGCTGACAACTTCACTGGAATACCAGTAAGCTTTATCTCTTCTGCTTTTGGGTGATTAACCTTAACCACCATCTCTCTTGCCTGAACCTGGGGATGGTTGAGAACCTTATCTACAGAAAGAATTGGACCAGCAGGAATACCCTTCTCATCAAAAAGCTTAAGCCATTCATTTGCTTTTTTCTCACGAATGATCTTTTCAATAATAGAGAATAACTCATCCCGATTCTCTACCCGTTTGGGGTTAGATGAAAACTTTGGATCGTCTTTGATTTCCTTGAGCCCAAGTAAATCACAGAATTTTTGCCATAGTTTATCATTGCCAATAGCAATATTAATATACTCATCAGATGCCTTAAATGTTTCATAAGGAGAAATGGTCGGATGTTGATTCCCGCGACGCTCGGGAACCAAACCGGTAGCAAAATAAATACCTGCTTGATAGGTAAGAAGAGAAACCTGACAATCAAGCATTGAAACATCAACCCTCTGACCTTTGCCATTTTTGTTACGAGCAATCAAGGCCAGAAGTATTCCCTGGCAGGCATAGATTCCAGCCAGAATATCACTGATAGAAGTTCCAACTTTATAGGGTGGACCAGATGGGTCGCCAGTTAAACTCATTATTCCTCCCATACCCTGCACTGTTAGATCATATCCCGGCCGGAGTCGTTCAGGGCCGGTCTGACCAAAACCAGAAATAGAGGCATATATAATCTGAGGATTGATTTTCTCTATATCTTTATAGCCAAGACCAATTTTATCCAGAGTTCCAGGCCGAAAATTTTCCAAAAGGATATCTGACTTTTTAATTAATCTGTGAATAATCTCTTTTCCTTTATCTCGCTTAAAATTTACAGTAATACTCTTCTTGTTTCTATTAATACTTAAGAAATAGGCGCTTTCACCTTCAATAAAAGGAGGACCAAATGCCCGAGTGTCATCACCTCTACCTGGCCGCTCAACCTTAATAACCTCAGCTCCCATATCAGCCAGGATCATTGAGCAGTAAGGACCGGCCAGAATTTGTGATAAATCAAGAACTCTAATTCCTTTTAATGGTTTTTTCATATCTACTCCTAAATAAACGAGAGCGATGTGGGATGTGCGATCTGTGATTTGGGATTGTTTATCACATATCTCATCACTCACATCCCATATCCACTACTTATTCAATGATGGCCAGGACATCTCCAGTATTGACCATATCTCCCCTGGCCACTCTTATCTCCTTTATCCTTCCCTCCTTGGGACTGAAGACCTCGCTCTCCATCTTCATGGCCTCTAAGATAAGGATGACCTCACCCTTCTCTACCCTCTCTCCCTCACTGGCCTCAACACTTATTATCTGGCCACTCATAGAAGAGAGAATGGTTCCTTCTTCCTTCTCTTCTAATCTTTCTATCTTTCGTCGGACAGCGAGCTTTTCCGTCTCCTCCATCTCTAAACGATAGATCTCCTGATTGATAGAGAGCAGGGTAGGAAGGCCATTCACCTCCTCCAGGGAGGATATCTCATAGGAACGATTATTGACCAGAAGGGAATCTTGGGAAAGATCCACATGATATGGCCTTCCATTAACAATTACTACCCCAGACTCCCCCACCTCTACCAGATAATGGGCACTGCCCACCGCGACCCTAAATCTCATATCTTCCTTCCAGGCCAGAGGCCCTTCCAGGCCGGAGGCCTCAACCTTCTCCGCCACTGGTTTTGAGCAAAGTTTTTTCTCCAGAGACTCTTTCTTTTCTCCTCCCTTTTTAGAGAAGTTCCCTTATGGTTCCGATAAGCGAGGAGACAGCCAGCGATGACCGCTATCTTCTCTGAGATCTGACTATTTGCCTTTAATCTTTTAAGTAACTTATGCCGCTTAATGAAATTAAGGCTTATTCTTCCCCTTTGAAAATCTCTTTCACAGAGAATGGCCTTATGTAGGGGGATGGTGGTCCTCACCCCTTCGATAACGAATTCATCCAAAGCAGCCCTCATCCTCCTCATCACCTCTTTCCTACTCCTCCCCCAGATAGTGAGCTTGGCAATCAGGGTATCGTAGTAGAGGGGGATGGTATATCCAGGATAGATAGAGCTATCCACCCTTACTCCCAGTCCTCCTGGGAATCTCAGGTTCTTGATCGTCCCCGGAGAGGGAGCAAAGTCATTCAGGGGGTCCTCGACATTT
>JAUWXM010000070.1 GCA_030616365.1 bacterium
AATCTTGCCTTCCTTTGTTTCCAAGGTAACCATTTCCTCTTTATAATCCTTCAGGGTACCCACAAATGTCTTCTGATTATCGACGGGTGAGAAGGTCTTTACTTTAATCAGTCTTCCTATAAATCTTTTAAAGTCCTCTTCCTTCTTCAATGGTCTATCCAGGCCAGGAGAGGAGACCTCTAGGAGATAATGGCCCCTTATAATATCAGACTTATCCAATATAGAGTCTATCCTCTTACTCACTCTCTCGCAGTCATCTATCTTGACTCCTTCTGGTTTATCGATATAGAGGCGTAATATACTTCTGCCCCTTCCCATTTTGTACTCAATATCTACCAACTCCATCCCCTCTTCTTCCAGAATAGGAAGAACCAGCCTCTCCACTTCCTCTCTCACCTTTCCCATCGCCATTGCCTCCAAATTTCTGTTTTTCTCTGCGCTCTCTGCGGATTTTTCTGCGACCTCTGCGTTAACAAAAAGGAGTGGGTTAAGCCCACTCCTGAGATGCAAAACCTAAGATACCACTGAGAACACAGAGGGTGAACCACTGAGCACACAGAGACTCCCCGACTTCCATAAATCTCTGTGCCCTCTGTTATTTCTCTGTGACCTCTGTGGTTATAATACTATAGCACAGATATATCTAAAATGCAAGAAAAATTTTACATCTCAAGTAAAGACCTGATTTTGAAGATAAAGTCTTTTTTATTTATTTCGTGGACTTTGTTGGTCTTACGGATTTTTATCTCTATTTTATTCTCTTTTTCTTCCATTATTACCTCTGAACAGAATTTTTCTCCTTTCTGATAACTATATGTTAAGGGGTATTTCTAAAAAGTCTTGTATCTAAACTCCTTTATCTTGATCTTTTCAGAACCATCAGGATTCATCATCATAAGATAATAGTAAAAGGAAGGAAATATGAATCCAGGACGAGTGCAGTATTGGTATTGGTCTTTTACCCATTTTACAGGCTGTGCAAAGTAAAAAATCTTTTTTCCATCTGGAGACCATTTTGTTCCCCATCGCCTGCTCACCTTTTTGTCCTCTTTTTTTGGAGTCAAACAAACTTTACCACTTCCATCCACATTTGCTGTGTATACTTTATCCCCCTTAACAAAAATAATCTTCTCTCCATCGGGAGATAGGATTCGGATATTGCTTCCCTTTATTGGGGGTGTTAATGCTTCTTTGGCTTTAGTATCTGGGTCTATGGCATAAACAACATAAGCCTTAATTTTATATTTTATCCTTTCATTTAAAGGGTGATATTTACGATAGATAATCCTGCCATCTTTAGACCATCCCCAGAAGCCATACTTCTTTATAAACTTCTCGTTTTTGCCGTTAACATCGATGACATAGGTCCCCTTAATATCAGGAGTTGAGATTGTTCTACCTGATATTTCGGTATAAAAAGCAATTCTTTTACCATCAGGAGACCAAGCAATATTTTGAGTGGAATGACCGCCCGATGTACGCTTGCCTTTATCAGTGAGTAATTTCTGGTTGCCTCCATCTATATCTGCTATCCATAGTCCCGCAATATTATTATAAGCAATCTTAGTTCCATCTGGAGAAAGAACAGGGTTATAAGCTCTTTCTGACATCTCTTCTGATCTGAAAAAAGCCCTGGGTCTCCTTATTGGTATCCTTTTAATTTCCCCATTGGATAAATCCATCAGGTAGGCATTGCCAATATAATCACTAAATACAATCTTTCCTTTAAGGCCCATTTTGTGGAAATCTTGTGCCCAGCCAGTTAGAAAGACAAGAGAAAAAACGAGAATAAAAAATATTAGTTTCTTCTGCATTCTATTCTTGATACTCCTCTCTCGTTAAGATTTTGTAGGTCTCTCTTATTTAGTCTTTACAAAGTTGCTTTTTTAATGTATCTTTCGCTTTTGGTTTTTATTGCAAGAGGGATTTTATTTTTGAAATAAGATTTTTGCTATCGATTTCGTGGACTTTGTTGGTCTTGCGGACTTTTATCTCTATTTTATTCTCTTTTATTGCCTTATTGCCGACGGTGATTCTTAAGGGAATGCCTATTAAGTCAGCGTCCTTGAACTTCGCTCCTGCCCTCAGGTCTCGATCATCAAGCAAAACCTCTATCCCCTCTTTCTCTAAAGACTTATAGACCTCTTCTGCTATTTTGGTCTGTTTCTTATCCTGGTTATTGACAATCAGGATTAGGACCTGATAGGGAGCGATTGAGGAGGGCCAGATGATTCCATTTTCATCATGATTCTGCTCTATGTTAGCAGCCATAATCCTATCCAGACCGATGCCGTAGCAACCCATGATCAGGGGTCTCTCTTTTCCCTTCTCATCCGAAAATGTGGCCTTCAAAACCTGGGAATATTTGGTTCCCAGTTTGAAGACATGGCCCACCTCAATCCCTCGAGAAAAAGTAAGTTTTGTCTTACATTTTGGGCAGAGATCCCCAGGAATGACACTCCTTATATCCAGAATCCTATCTGCCTTGAAGTCTCTATCAATATTTATGTTGATCAAGTGGTAATCCTTCTTATTGGCCCCGCTAATCATATTCTTCATACTGGCTACATCAGAGTCAGCAATGATCTTAGTCTTCAGTCCTACCGGGCCACTGAATCCTAAAGGAGCACCGGTTACTTTCTCAATGGTCTTCTCATCTGCTAAGGAAATCTCTTTCGCCTTTAATAATTTTTCTAATCCCCTCTCGTTTACTTCGTGGTCTCCTCTGATTAGAATGGCCACTGGTATGCTATCTATTTTATAGATCAGGGTCTTCACCAAATCCTTTGGTTTGCACTTCAAGAATCCAGTCACCTCTTCCACATTCTTCATGCCCGGCGTCTTCACCTTCTCCAAAGGTTTTTCTTTGACTTTTGACTTTGGACCTTGCCTGCCCCGTGGGAGCGTAGCGACTTTACGGGGGACTTTGGACTTATAATACTCTGCCCGATTAACATTCGCTGCATAGCCACACTTCCTGCAGTAGACTATTCTGTCCTCCCCCGTCTTGGCTAAGACCATGAACTCATGGGAGACGTCTCCCCCGATAGGGCCGGTATCTGCCTCCACCGCCTTATACTTCAGTCCGCATCTATCGAAGATATTCTGATATGTCTCATACATCCTCTTATAATTCTTCCCCAGGTCCTTCTCATCCTTATCAAAGGAATAGGCATCCTTCATGTGAAACTCCCGGGCCCTCATCATACCGAAGCGAGGCCTTATCTCATCCCGGAACTTGGTCTGAATCTGATAGAGGGTTAAAGGAAGCTGTTTATAAGATTTTACCTCCTTTCTCACCAAATCAGTAATTACCTCTTCATGGGTTGGACCCAGACCAAAGAGTCTATTGTGCCTATCCTTTATCCTCATCAGTTCTGGACCATAGACCTCCCATCTCCCGCTCTCTTCCCATAATTCCTGAGGGCTCAATGCAGAAAGAAGGACCTCCTGGGCTCCAGTCTTATTCATCTCTTCCCGTATGATATTCTCTATCTTTCTTATCACTCTATAGCCCAGAGGGAGATAGGTATATATTCCAGAGGCCAATTTTCTCATCAGCCCTGCCCGGATCATAAGTTTATGGCTTATGATTTTCGCCTCTTTCGGCGCTTCTTTCAATGTAGGAAATAATCCCTCTGACATACGCATAGAATCCTCCAAGACAAGCTGCAGGCCTCAGGCTCCAAGCTTCAGGCTTTTAATTCTGTAGCTTGTGGCTTGTAACTTGTAGCTTTTTCGTTTCCCTTAAGAGTGCTCTAACTAAATCCTTCTCTCTTACTCTCTTTATTACTCTGCCTTTTCTGAAGATTACCCCTACCTTTTCTCCTCCTGCTATGCCGATGTCGGCTTCCCTGGCCTCTCCCGGGCCATTCACCACACAACCCATGATGGCCACTTTCAGTGTTGTAAGCCTCAGGCTACCGGCTTCAGGCTTCAGGCTTTTTAATTCTTTGGCTTGTGGCTTGTGGCTTGCGGCTTGTAGCCGAGATAACTGCTCCTCTACTTGTTGGACTATCTTGATCAGGTCTATCTCACAGCGGCCGCAGGTGGGACAGGCAAGTATCTCCATCCCCTTCCGTAACCCTAAAGTTCTTAATATCTCATAGCCTATCCTTACCTCTTCTTGGGGTGGGCCAGTGAGGGAGACCCTGATAGTATCCCCAATTCCCTCAAGCAATAGGCTTCCAATGCCCAGAGCGGACTTAATTATTCCAGAGGGAGGAAGGCCAGTGGCCGTTATTCCTAAGTGAAAAGGATAGTTACATCTCTTAGCCATTAAGCGATAGGCTTCTATGGTAGTTAAGACATCGCTTGCTTTCAGAGAGACGATGATATCGTAGAATCTCTCTTTTTCAAATATCTTTACAGAATCTGAGGCACTTCTTACCATTGCCCGGGCTAAAGGACCTTTATATCTCTTTCTATCAAGGGAGCCGGAGTTTACCCCAACCCTTATGGGAACTCTCTTCTCTTTTGCTTTCCTTATAATCTGAATAATCTTTTCTTTATTTTTGATATTCCCGGGGTTTATCCTTATTCCATCCGCTCCATTCTCCATAGCTTCCAGAGCTAACCTATAATCAAAGTGGATATCGGCAATAAGAGGAATTTTTATTCTTTTCTTTATTGCAGGAATTGTCTCCGCTGCCTCTCTATCTGGAATGGCAATCCTTATAATCTCACAGCCCTCTTTCTCTAACTCTCTAATCTGTTTAACCGTTGCTTTTATATCTCTGGTGTCTGTCTTGGTCATGGACTGGACAGAGACTGGTGCCCCACCACCGACCTTTACCTTACCAATGGAAATCTGACGTGTCTTCCTTCGTTTCAAATCTTACCTCGCTAATGATTCCCTTATCCAATCTATAAATCTGGGAATATCATTACGGATGACAATGGCAACTAAAAGAAGGATAATAAATAGCCCAATCTGCTGAGCAATCTCCTGGGCCCTGATGCTCAGAGGCTTCTTTCTTATCCCCTCTAAGGCCAAGAAGATAATATGGCCTCCATCAAATAGAGGAATAGGTAGAAGATTTATCACAAATAGATTGACGCTAATAAAACCGATGAAGCCCAGGAGAGTAGTGAATCCTATCTTGGCTGCCGTTCCTGCTGCCTGAACGATGAAGAGCGGACCAGCCAGGTTTTTTAACGGGACTCTCCCGCTGATTAACATTCCCAGACCTTTTAAAGTTAAAACAGTCAAGCCTATGGTTTGCCTCCAGCCTCTCTGAATAGCCTCTCCTATGCCATATCTTATCTTAATCAATTCTTCTGGAAAGGCTATCCCAATCATCCCTATTTTCTCTTCCTGGCCCAGTACATTCTTGACTTTCTTAGTTGCAGGTATAATGGTAAGGATAAATTTCTTACTATTTCTCTGGATAGTAAATTCTAACTCCCTGTCCGGATTATTGAAGACTATTCCCTGCAGCTCTCCTCCATGCCTTACTTCTACTCCATTTATGGCGACTATTCTATCGC
>JAUWXM010000107.1 GCA_030616365.1 bacterium
ATTCGACAGAATCCTCTTGCCATCCCTTACTACACTCGCTGCCGTCTCATCACAGGAGGTCTCAATCCCCAGAACAAGCATCATTCGACCAATTCTGAGACCAGAACGAATTCTATTCCTTGGTTCTCTAGCTCCGGGATGGTTTCCTTTATTGCTCGTGCAGTAAGAGAATGGGCATGACCGATGCCAATTGCTTGTCCTTCCTTTAAGGCTATCCTTGCTAAAAGTCGAATCTGTCCCTTAATGTAATCGAAATCGAGCTCGTTGTCTAAGAAAACATCTCTCTTCCCACACCTAAGGCCCAGTCTCCTTGCCTCTTTATAGGCAACGGATTCATCGGAGGTTTTACTATCTACAAAGAAGAGGTTTCTTTTCTTTAACTCTTTTAATATTAGGTTCATCATTTCCTCATCCTCTGTTAAGCGGGAACCCGTATGATTATTCGCTCCCTGAACATAGGGAATATTAGATAGGTCCTGGGCGATTATCTTTGCTATCTCCTTTCGGGGAGTACTCATGAGAATGGCACCCTTTCCCGGGCCCTTATCTCGTGCCGGATATCCCTTGGGCTCCATGGGAAGATGGAGCATAACCAAGAAGCCTTTCTTGTTTGCTTTTATGGCTGTATCTTTGGAATGAGGTAGAAAGGGCAGGATGGAGAAGTTCAGGGGACGATCGATAGCCAAGAGTTCCCTTGTTACCTTTCCTCCCATTCCCAGATCATCGATAATAATGGCCACCCTGGCTTTCGGCTGCTCTAAGATGAGCCTCTGGATGGGAATCTTTCTCACCGCCAATTGCATACTGAGAATCTTCTTCCCTTTAATCTCCCCTTTTTTGACCTTGAGTACCTTTCCTCCTTTTCTCTTCACCGCCCGGGCAATAGCCTTCTCATACTTCTCTAAAGGCTCCTTGGGAGATACCCTCACCCTCTTTGTAGTATGAGTCCACTCTATCTTTCCCTTCTTCTCTTTTTTACTGTACTTCTCAATAATATCCTTACGGCCTACTCCCAGTTCAGCAAGTCTCTTATCGATGGCAGAATCTATCTCCTTTGCCTTTGCCTCATAATCTATCTTCTTTAACCAGTCAAAGAGAGTTACCCTTCCCATCTGCTGATAATCAACCCAGAAGCAGGCAAAGAGAAGCCCCAAGATAGTTGCTGCAATTACTATCTTCAAAAATTTATACTTTTTTTCAGTCATCTTTGATCCTATCGATAAACTTTTACTAGTTCACCGGCTGTCGCTTCAAGCCTCGGGTCTCAGGCTGCAGGCTACAATAAAAAACTTGCAGCTTGAAGCTTGTAGCCGGAAGCAATTACTGTGGGCCTGCTTGGGCTAAGGCCTTCTTTTCAAGCTCTTTCTTAATCACCTCTACTGCCTTCTGGAACTGGGGATCTCCATCCTTAATGACCTCATAGGCTATCTTCTCTCCCAGGGCCTGCCTTATTATGGCAATCCTCAACTCTCTCTTAATCTCAGGGACTACTTCTCTCCATTCCTTCTCTTTAAGATCGAACTTCTTCTCTTTTAAGAACGAAGAAAACTCGTCCAGATAAGCAAGCTTAACTCTGAATTCCTTATTCACATCAGGATGGGTGAGGAGATATCTCTGGCTGAAACCTCTGAAGTATCCTTTGCTAGCGATCTTGGAGATTATCTTGGGAAGAGTAGGTAGTTT
Organism: bacterium; assembly: GCA_030616365.1. Classification (GTDB taxonomy): domain Bacteria; phylum UBP18; class UBA7526; order UBA7526; family UBA7526; genus JAUWXM01. The sequence continues at coordinate 1,684 of JAUWXM010000107.1, forward strand.
CACCTCGATGTCCGGTTCGATCCCCTTTTCATCGATATTCCTCCCCTTTGGGGTGAGGTAATAGGCAGTGGTGAGCTTCAAACCCGAACCATCCTCTAATCTCAGTACGCTCTGTACCCTTGCCTTTCCAAAGGACTTCTCTCCAACGATCTTCCCTCTCGCATAATCCTGGATGGCACCTGCCACTATCTCAGAAGCACTAGCACTTCCCTTATTGATGAGGATGGTCAGAGGATAGTCTGGATGGGGCACTTCACTCGAAAGGTATCTCAGGCTCTGAGAAGAGATTCTTCCCTCTGTGGAGACGATCAGACTATTCTTGGGAAGGAACTTATCGCAGACTTCTACCGCCTCGTTTAAAAGCCCCCCGCAATTATTGCGTAGATCGAGGATTAGGCCCTCCATTCCTTTCTTCTCTAACTCTCCTAAGACCTCTTCCAAATCCTTGCTCGTTGATTTTTTGAAATCTCTTATTCTAATGCAACCGATCTTCTCCTCTGTTAAAAAAGAATAGGGAATGCTCTTTACTATGATTACGCCTCGAACAATGGTAAATTCCAGTGGTTCATCAATCCCTTCCCTTTCTATAGTCAGGGTGACCGAGGTCCCTTTTGGTCCTCGCATCTTCTTTACCGCATCCTGTAAGGTGATATCCTTTGTCGACTCCCCATCTATTTCCACAATTCTATCCCCGGCCTGGATCCCGGCCTCATATGCTGGAGTTCCCTCAATGGGGGAGACAACGGTGAGTTGTTTATCCCTTATCCAGATACTTATCCCCACTCCCTCAAACTTCCCCTCGGTCTCAATCTGCATCTCCTTATAGGTCTCGGGGTCCATGAATTGGCTATAAGGATCCAGAGTCGCCATCATCCCTTTCAGGGCACCATAGATTAGGTCCTTGGTCTTCACTTCCTTAACATAATTTGACCTGACCAGAGAGAGAACCTTGGAGAAGATACCGATATACTTATAGGTCTCCCTTCTCTCATTTACCTTACCAGATATTCCTCCCCCAACAATTAAGATCATAACTACAGTCAAGACTAGAATTCTTATTCCGTTTTTACTCTTCATCTTTACCTCCGTATAGTAAAAGTTTGTACGTTAACAAGTTGATTAGTTGACAAGTTAATAAGAAAATATCCGGTTACGGTTAGGGTCACGAGGCCCGTTTCGTTTAGGGGTTACGTAGTTCGTCTTTCAAGGACGTAACCTTTAGACGTTACCGATACGGGCTTCGTTGCCGTAACCCTTCTACCTAACCTATATTTTATACCTTGTCAACTTGTATACTTGTATCCTTGTTCGTTGTTACTTGTTACTTATTTTCTCAGCCAGTGCAGGGGATTTAAAGGGGCACCACCCTTCCTCATCTCGAAGTAGAGATAGGGTCCTTTCTTGGAAGCCGTCTGGCCCACCTTGCCGATCAA
>JAUWXM010000054.1 GCA_030616365.1 bacterium
GCAACCTGGGACAAGCCAATCAGAGAGACCAATACCCCAAGGATCAATAGGATTATTAGGTTAATTTTTCTATTCATCTCTTTGGCTCCTCTATCTCTCCCATCCTCTTTCCTCAACCTCTCCTGGCTCGGGGGCGGATTGAGCCAGTTTAGTCAACCATCTATTGTAATAGGTTGAGCCGTCAGTGGCAACATACAAATTAATGTCATTTTCATAGGACATCTCCGGTAAATAAATGGTTAAGGCTTTCCCGCTATCATAGGTTATTTCGATAGTATACCCTGCTGGAATGGGCATCTCCCCACAGGGTTCTGTATATAAAACAACGGGCACCCAATCTTCTGAAGCATCTCCATTATCAAAAATGTTCTGATTGTCATAGATATCGCCCAAAAGGGATGCCCATTCCAGCGTGGTGCCGTTACCAAAGACATAAAAATTCCACACTTCTCCTGAACCTATCGTTTTAGTAATATGCATATTCTCCAAATCCTTTATTTTCAAGGGCTTGGGAGCAAAGAATATCTTCCAAATCCCAAAGCCCAGCCCCAGGATGACCACCAGAACAACCACAATTAGACTATTCCTTGCTTTCTTCTTCATTCCTCTTTACTTCCTTCATAACCTTCTTCAGCCGATTCCAGACTCTCAGATCTTCCGCCTCATCACAGATCTCCATCGCCCATTTCTCAAGATACTTAATATCAAGGTTTCTCCCATGACGGATAAATATATTTTCTACATCGAGCATATCTCGACCTCGACCCGGCATCAGCTTGAGGAGGATTAAATCCTCAGGAGTAGGGATGTAGACCTGCCGTTCCATAATTTTAATTTTGTTTTTCCTTTGGAAGGCCGATTTCTCTAAGGCAATGGATAGCCGGATGAAATCGATGTGAAGTTTACTGTGGTGCAGACGAAAAACTCCCCGGGTATCAAATGTCTCCTGAACCACTTTTTTGTCGAATCTAAAACCTTTCTTTTTAGCTGCAGTTAGGAATGCTTTTAATTTTTTCCTGTCGATGCGAATGATGAAATCTGCATCATTGGTCACTCGTGGTTCGCCAACGATACCAACCGCCAGACCACCTACTAAAAGACAGGGGGTATTGGTCTCGTTTAGCAGATCAATGGCTTTGTGAAAGACTATGGGAAATCTATTGGCTTTCACTTCTTTCCGCCTTTAACAGAATTTTTTAATCCTATCTTAGCGCAAACTGGAAGGTGAGAAGTGAAATTCAAGGAATCTATTAGTTCCGAATCTAACAGAAATTCCAAAATTTCGGCACTTTCTTTAAGGGTGAGTTTTCTTAAGGTCTCTCTTCTTTCCTTTTCGCTTTCTCTTCTATACTTTTCCGGATTCTTAATCATTCTTATTTCCATCCTTTTGTCATCAGCAAAAACTCCAAACTTTATTCCCCACTTTTAGTATGCGATCGTTCACTCCATCTGTGTACCCTGTTTTGCGTCTCTTGCCTCACTTTTCGGAACAATCGTTCATCAAAATGAGAAATTTATACTGTCACACTTCCAGTATGCGACCTGTCCCGCCTGTCCCGTGGGAGTGTAACGACTCTACGGGATGGCCGTAAGGCTTTACGGGATCGTTCATCAAAATGAGAAATTTATGCTGTCACACTTCCAGTATGCGATCGTTCACCCACAGTGTGTCATTTATTTTTTCTACATTTCTATATTTTTAGAGTCTGGGGAGCAATTTATCCGTTTGCATCCCTGTCTGCCGACAGGCAGGCGCATCAATCCGTCTGAATCCGCGTTCTTTACTTGCTTAGTCTCTGGACCACCTCTTTTCTTAAAGAAGGATACTCTGAGATGATCTCGATGACCACATTTCCTTTTCTTAAGTAAGTATGTTCCTTACACCTTTCCTCTAAAATAGCAAGGAGTCTCTTGGCCTCCTGAGGATTGGCGCATTCCAAGTAGTTTATCTGGGGACTTTCCGCTGCCAGGGCCTGACTCATCCCCCTCTTGATTCTGACCTTTGAATCCCCTGCCAATCTCTCTAAGTATTCCCTATCCAGTTCCCTGGTCTCCAGGGTGCGCCAGTCCGCCTGGGCTAACTTTACCTCTTCTATGGTATAGATATTCCTCCAGTCATTGGAGAAAAAGGAGACATTCTCCTTTTTTAGATTGAGATAAGTAGCAGATAAAATTAAGAGAAAAAGGATGCTACCATAAACAAAAAGCATCCTCTTTCTAAAGAATTGCCTCCTTCTCCCATTTTCTAAGATTTCCTTTGCCTCTTTCAGAGAGGGCTTTTCAGAGACCCCCCTAATCTTTTTTAATCGGGTAATAGTCTCTTTTACATCATATAATTTGTGGCCACCCGGGGTGAGTTTAGCCGGCTTGAGCAGTCCTTGGTCAGTATAATATCTAATAGTAGAGGGCTTCACCCCGGCCCTCGCTGCCATCTCAGTTATCTTCAATAACTTAGCCATTTTTTCTCCCTGCTAACAATATAACACAGAAAAAGCCGTTTGTCAAGTAAAATAAAAAACCTGCAGTTAACTGCAGGTTCCCCCCCTTTTATCTCTCATCTCTATTTACACACTTCCAGTATGCGATCGTTCACTTCATTTGTGCACTCTGTTCTTTGCGTCTTTCAGTTTAATTTTGCCTGTCCCGTAGCCGTGAGGCTTTTCGGGACGTTTTTGCCCTTCGGACCCTGCCCATTCGGGTTCTCGTCCCGAGACCCCTCAGGGTCGAGGGAAAGGATCCTCAGGATCCTGAACGGGCGGTTGCCGCTTGCTCCAGTCCCCTCCTTGCTTCTTCTGATTCTGGGTTTAGCCTGAGGGCTTTCTTAAATTCCCGGGCTGCCTTTTCGGGTTGGCCCCAGGAGAGGAGGGCCTGGCCATACTTGAGGTGGGCCCTCTCTGCCTCCCGGTATTTTCCCTTTGCTCCCTCTATATTTTCTCGTTTCTCGTATATCTGGCCCAGATAAAAATGGGGTTCACCATGAAAGGGGTGGAGGGCAATTGCTTTTTTGAGTTCACCCGCTGCTCGGAGGTCTTTACCGATAAGATGAAAGACGATGCCCAGGTTGGTGCGGGCGTAGACGTGATAGGGGTCTATGGCCAGGGCTTCCCGGTATTCAACTATTGCCTTATCATATTCTTTGCTCTTTCCATAGGCATTTCCTAAGGCATAGTGTATCTGGGGGTTTTTGGGGTCTATTTCAATCGCTTTTTTAAGGAGGATGAATCCTTTATCCCATTCCTGGTGCTGGGTATATCTCCTTCCCTTCCGATAATAGAAATCGGCTACGAAGGGCCTGATGCTGCAGGTATAGAATAGGATGGCAAAGAGAACCGCCAGACTCACTACTATGGAGTAACTGGACTTCCTGCGGCTTGAAAGAAAAACCTTCTCTTGGCCAATTATGGTCAAGGCAAGGATGGTCCAGAACATCAGGTTGGAGACCGGGCGATGGAGATTGAAACTGAAGAAGGATTGAGTTAGGGTAGCTAAGACGGCCGCCATAAAGGCTGCCACTAAGGTCCTCTGGTATCCCGTTTCACTTCTGAGTCTCTGAAAGCCCCTCCGGAAGTAAGCCATGATAAGCCAGAGGAAGGCTAAGAGACCAAATATTCCCGTCTCTGCCCAGATGTGGAGATAATCGTTGTGGGATTCGGCAATCCTCTGCATGGGGAGTATCTCATGGAACTGGGGCAGGAGATATCTGGGCAGGACAAAGTAGAGGTTCCCTATTCCGGAACCTAAGAAGGGACGGGCCCGGATCATAAGGAGGGCGCTCTTCCAGTTTATTATTCTGGCGGGCACCCTTCTAAACAACTCCTGCTGCTGAGTAGTGAGAACAAAATAAGAGACGAGGATAACAAAAACTAAGAGGGGGATGACCCACTTTGCTGGTATACTCAATTTCAGTTTGGGTAAGGGCAGGATAAAACCTAAGAATACGAGAGAGACGAGGAAACCGAGCCAGGCACCCCGGGAGAAGATCAAGAAGAGGCAAAAGATGAGGATAGCAGAGATTAGAGTAGAAAAGGTCTTTTTGACTTTATTACTTGTGAAGAGAGAAACGGTAATGGATAGTGGAAGAACCGTGATGAGATACTGAGCAATATAATTGGGGTTTCCTATGAAGGAGAAGATTTCCGGGGGTCTCTCTCCCCTGGTCACTAGAACCCCCCATCCCCAATTCTCAAGTATTCCTTCCACAGAAACCAGAGTAGCGGCCAGGAAGACCGGGATGAAGATTCTTTCTACCTGCCTGAAGTTCTTAAGGTTATTGACTATTAGATAAAAGAGGAGGATATAGGTCAGGAGGATAAATAACTCCTGCAGGCCAACAGCGAAGTGAAAGACATTAATCAAAGAGAGCAGGCCGAAGGAGAAGAGAAAGAGGATGGGGAGGTCAAGGGGGGTTCTTACTAATCTGACTTCCTTCTCTAAAATCATCTTTATTATCCAGACAAGGAGGAGGAGCAAAAGGATGCCCTGAGTTACTAAAACCTTGAAGAGCAAGAAGCCGGTGCGGGCATAGCTACCCATAGCTAAAGGCACAATAAAGAGCAATATCCAGAGTCCCTTCTCAATTATGTTCTCACACCATTTAGAGGCCTTCACCATTCTTTCTCCTACCTTGTTAAGATCTCTGAAAAGTATAATCTTATAAAGAAATAGTTTTTTCAGGAATCTCGTGTTAAGTTTTGGTATAACTTCAGGACCCTTTGGGCCATTAATTCTTTGGTAAACTCCTTCTCTACCCTCTTTTTGGCATACTGGCCGTATCTTTTACCTATATCAGGAGATCTGAGGAGCCTATTTATTGCCTGGGCTAATGTTTTACTGTCCTTGGGGGGTACTATCAGGCCGGTCTTCTCGTGTAAATTAACAAAGGAAACCCCAGTAGGAAGGTCAGTGCTTATTACTGGCTTCCCACAGGCAAAGGCCTCTAACTGAACAATGCCAAAGGCCTCATTATTTGATATGGAAGGTAAGACAAGTAGATCACAGGCATGATAATAGGCTATCAAATCCCTTCTATCGACCTTGCCCATCCAGATAATCTGGTCTTCTATGCCCCATCTCTTGGCCAGTCTCTTGAGTCTAGCTTCTAAAGGCCCTCTACCAATTATTAAGAGCCTGGCCTCAACTTCTTTCATGGCCTCAATTAGATATTTCAATCCCTTATAGGAAACGAGTCTTCCCACAAATAGAATAAGCAGTCCCCTATATTTCTCTTTAATCTCCCGAGCCTTCTTTGCTATCTCTGGGATCAATTTGAATTTTTCCAAGTCTATGCCAAAGGGTATGACTTTGCATTTATCTTTGAATCTTTTGAGGATTGGCGAATTATCTCTTAAATTTGGTGAGGCAGTAACAATGCAATCGGCGCTTTTCAAGAATTTCATTAGAAAGGACCTATAGAATATTCTGGGCAGGCGTTGTCTAATAATATCGCTATGATAGGTAACCACTACCTTCCCCTTGGGCCGCATAAGAAGATAAGAGATGACTGCCAAGGGAAATGGCAGATGGAAATGTAATATATCTCTATTTAGTCTCTTTAGCATAACGGGAAAACTAAGAGAAAAGGGCATTGAGAAAAAGATGCCAAGGCTACCTGCTCGCATGACCTTCACATTGTTTATTATTTCATTTCTACCCCTGCCCCGATCCCGGCAGACTAATACCTCCATATCGACTTCGCTCTTTAAATCTTCTGCAATATCCTGAACTACCTTCTCTATTCCCCCAATCCAGGGATAGTATAGTTTATTTATCTGAAGAACTTTATAGCGCCTCATAATAAACCTCTTCTGTCTCCTTTACCATCCTGTCAAGGGAATAGAGCTCTTTAACCCTTCTCCTACCATTCTCCCCAAACTTTTTTCTCAAAGGTTTATTTTCAATCAAAGCAATAATTTTTTCCGCCAGTTTTCCGGGATTCCTGGGAGGGACTAAAAAGCCTGTCTCGCCATCAATTACTACCTCTTTATTTCCGATAACGTTCGTAGCGACAACGGACAACTCACTTGCCATGGCCTCTAATAAAACAATGGGCAAGCCCTCCCATAGAGAAGACAGGACAAAGATGTCCATAACCTTCAAAATCCTCGGGATATCTTCACGGAAGCCAGCAAAGATTACATTATCTTTTATTCCCAATTCCTCGATTAAAGATTCCATTTTCCCCCTTAATTTACCGTCTCCCACTAATAGAAATTTGGTCCGGGGATACTTTCTTAAGACAAGAGGTATGGCCTTAATCAGATATTCATGGCCCTTTTGAAGATTGAACCTTGCTACATTGCCAATAACAATATTTCTTCCCCCTAGGCCAAGTTCCTTTCTCTCCCGGACAAGATTGATTTTAACCTTGTCAAATCTATTCAGTTCTATTCCATTGTAAATTACTCTACTCTTTTCCTTATTGATAATTCCAAGTCTCAGCCCTTCTTTTTCTTCCGACTGGGAAAGATTGATGGTTTTATAAGTGAGAATGGCTAAAAATTTCTCAAGTAAAAAATAGAACTTTCTCATTAAAGAATTATAGGCACCATAATGGATGCCATGAAAGGTATGAATGACTGGTATTCTGGTTATCGCTCCAAGGGAGCGACTATAGATGCCTGCTCCCTTTCCGTGGGAATGGATTAAATCTATCTTAAATTTCCTAACAATTCCTACTAATTTCACAAGACCTCCTAAATGTAGGCCTCTAATTGGTAAGTCAATGGCTTCTATTCCTGAATCTCTCAATCTTTGAAAATAGGGTCCGTCGTCAGGACAGGCGGCAACAATATGATACTTATTCCTGTCCAATCCCTTAACCAAAGAATGCATATGTTCTGGTCCTCCGCCCAGGGTAGAGGTCACGTTTATTTCCAGTATATTTTTCTTGTTTGCCATTTTGGATAGGCGAAGAATTACCCGGTCTGAGAGTAAAATCTTTCCTTTCTCTTCTTTTCTTTTTTCTCTGGCAAGTTTTAATTTGCTCAGGGCACGAAACAGGCCTTGAACAAAATAGAGTTTGCCGCTAAAGATAGCAACTAAGGTTAGAGCAGGAAGGAATAGGATATGTAATAAAAGGAGTCCTCGATCCTGGAGATTCTTCCAGGTAAAGAGAAAGTGACTCTCCCGTGCCAAAGCGAGGATTTCATTCTTAGCATAGCGCCTCCTCATACTCCCTTGCTTTTTATGATAAACGATGCTCCTCGGCTCAAAAATGCTCCTCCATTCCCTCTTCCAAGCGCGATAGCCAAGGTCCACATCCTCCCAATAGAATAAGTCCTCATCGATTCCGCCCAATTCAAAGAACTTTTCTTTATCAACTGCAAAGGCACCACCAGAGGCATAGAGGGTATTGGCTGCCTCATCTATATCCTCATATTTCACCTTAAAGAACCCAAAGGGAAATCTACCAGTGGTCTTTCCAAAGTCAAAGGTCTTCCTATCCCAGCGTAACATTCTGGCACCCACCGCAAAGACATCTTTATCAGAAAAATGTCTCATTAATGGTGCAATGAAGTCTTCTTTGACTATGGTATCATTATTCAGACTAATGACGATTCTATTTTTACTCTCTCTGATTCCCCTATTCATTCCCTTTGAGAAACCAAGGTTCCTATTCAAAGAGATTATCTTAACTTGAGGAAAAGTAGTTTTGAGATAATCTATGCTTTTATCTCTACTTCCAATATCTACCACGATAATTTCACAATTGCCCGGGTAATTCTGGGTTGCCTTAATTACGGAAGGAATACATTTCTTTAGAAGTTCCAAACCATCCCAATTTAAGATAACAATACTTACATCAGGCATATTTGTATATAAGCTTGTTGGCAGATTCACAGTATTCTTCTATGTTTCCGTAAGAGAAAATGGAGATCTTTCACCGTATTCTTAATGTTGGCAAACTCCTCC
>JAUWXM010000100.1 GCA_030616365.1 bacterium
CCAGCCAGGGGATCCTCAGTAGAGAACCTCACTTCTGCCCCGGGGAAAGAGGTTAGCAGAGGTCTCAAGGACTCTACAATCTCCTGGGAGGACCTCTTCCTTTCTCTTATGGGAACCAACTTGGCCATTGCTATGCCGATATGCGAACCTTCGTCTCTTATTATTGGGCTACGAAGGCCGGTCTGCCGATATCCCCAACGGGCAAAAAAGGTCTCTGCCTCCGGCACCTCCCGGGAAAAGATCTCTTCTATGGACCTCATTACTTTTCCCGTCTCCTCCATTCTGGTTCCTATGGGAAGTTCAACATTGGTTATGAATAGTCCGGCATCCTCTTCTGCCATAAACCTGCTTCCTACTAAAGGTAAGAGAAGGAGGCTGAAGAAAAGCAGAGCAGCTCCCCCGAGAATGACCTTCTTTCTATTCTCAAGTGCCCAGCCCAGAAGAATCCTGTATCTCTCCTCTACTATTCCAAACCATCTTTCACTTCTCTTATAAAGGTGTCTTAAGAGGCCTCTTTCCTCCTTCCTGGGCTGAAGGAGTTTTGAAGAAAGCATTGGGATGAGAACCAAGGCAGTAGCCAGGGAAGCCAGCAGGGCCAGAATGACCACAAAGGCCATCTGCTTGAACATGATTCCAATAACCCCTTTAATGAAAATAAGAGGGAGAAAGATAGCCACAGTAGTCAGACAGGAGGCGATAACCGCCTTACCCACCTCAGAAGAACCAAAGATGGCCGCCTCAGAGGGTCTCTCCCCAAGTTCCCGGTGCCGGTAGACATTATCTAAGATGACGATGGCTCCATCTACCACCAGGCCGATAGCGATGGCCAGGCTGGATAGGGATATCCAGTTCAAGGTATAATCCATAAGATACATGAGAACAAAGGTGATGATTAAAGAGGTGGGGATAGCGCAGGCGATAATCAGACTTCCCCTTAGGTTGCGTAAGAAAAAGAGAATGACCAGGATAACAAAGAGTCCTCCCCAGAAGAGGGCATTGCGCAGGATAGTGATGGAGCGTCTGATGAACTCGGAATTATCTCTCATTATATTTATCTTGACATCCGGGGGGAGATTTTTCTTTAATTCCTCCAGTTTTTTCAAGACTCTCTCGGTAACCTGAACGGTATTTGCTCCCGACTGTCTCTGCACCAAGAGATTTAGGCCCGGCCCTCTATTCACCTCTACCTTGGCCGTCTCTTCTTTAAAGGTATCCTTGACCTCTGCCACATCTTTAAGATAAATGGGAGTACCATTCCTGGTAGCAACTATGATATTTCCGATCTCCGATATCTCAAGTTCCTCTGGAGTCCTTATCAGGTAATCCATCTTCCCGGTCTTCAGATGACCTCCCGGAAGGGAGAGGTTCTCCTTTCTCAAAGCATCTATTATCTGATCCACGGAAAGGTGATAGGCCTCCAGGCGGGTTCTATTCACCTCCACTAAAATCTCCCTCTCCAGCCCCCCCCATATCATAGCCGTAGCCACCCCGGGAACGGTCTTCAAGGGATCGACAACTCTTTCATCTAAAAGGTCCTGAAGTATGGGATAACTCTCTTCAGCAGTAACTCCCAAGACGAGTATAGGCATCATGGAAAAATCGAATCTGAAAATTATTGGATCATCGACATCCTCGGGAAGGAAGGCTTGAGCCAGGTCCACCTTATCTCGAATATCGTTCGTTGCTTCATCAAGATTAATTCCCCAATCGAATTTCAGATTAATCGATGAAACCCCCTCTTGGGAAATAGATTCTATCTTGTCCAGATTGGAAACCGTAGAGAGCCGCTCCTCAAGGACCTCAGTGACCCTGCTCTCCACTTCCTGGGATCCTGCTCCTTGATAGCTGGTAATGACGCTTACTGCAGGAATCTCGATTTCGGGCATGAGATCGATTCCCAATCGAGTCAAGGAGACCAAACCTAAGATGATGACCGCGATGAAAAGCATAGCGGTCATGACCGGTCTTCTCACGCCAAATTCTGGTAGATTCATAAATTACTCCCTGAATAATGTTTTGCTGGTTTGATGGTCTGATAGTTTGATGGTTTGATGATTAACTATCCAATTATACAACTATATAACTATCCAATTATCCACCTACTGCCTAATCACCCTTACTAAATCGCCGTCCTTGACCCTGGTCTTTCCCATAACGATGACTTCTTCTCCCAAATCGAGGTTGTCCTTTACCTCTACCAAATTCTCCTGACCCATTCCGACAGTCACTTCTCTTTTCAGTACCTGATTATCTTTGACTACAAAGACGAGGGTTAAATCTTCTTCCTTTATTAAAGCATCACAAGGAATGATGAGAGTATTTTTACTTTCTTTAGTGATGATTGTTGTCCGGGCGAACATACCAGGTTTAAGTAAATGCCTTGGATTGGAGATGAGTATTTCTATAGGAGCGGTTCGAGACTCTAAGTCAACTATCGGGCTTATTTTCCACACCTTGCCCCTAAAAATTTTTTCTGGATAGGCATCCACTTTAATCTGGGCCTCTTGTCCTATTCTAACCTTGGGAAAGTCCTTTTCCACAACATTAATTTTGACCTTTACCCTATCCATATCCACAATTAATGCTACCGGGGTTTGAGGGGTTACCTTTGCTCCTAAATCCACGTAGACCCGGCCTACTATTCCGGCCAAGAGGGAATTTACTGGTGCGGGTTCAAACTTGAAGCCCGGTTCATCCCGATCAACGAGAGCAATAGTCTGGCCTTTTTTAATCCTATTCCCTTCTACCACATTCTTCTTAATAATCTTCCCACTCACCCGAGAATAAACCTCAATTCTTTCCTTGGCCTCAATATCTCCAGTATAGGAGATGAACTCTTTAATGTCTCCTTTTACTACCTTAACTACCTCTACCGGAATCCCTTCCTCAACAGAGACTACCCTTACTCCTCTTTTTGAGGCCACAATCCTCCCCACGATAATAATGACTACCACTAAGATTATCGCTCCCAGAATGACGGTGCGCTTCGCTTGCCCCGTCTTTTGCTTATTGAAGTTCTGATATCTCAAAATAATTCTTTTCATTTTCATCATTTTCTCTCCTATCTATTATTCGCCTGCTTCTTCGCCTTATGCAAAAGAAAGATTGCAATACTCATCATAACTAACGAGGCTAAAAGAGGAACATAAACCGGGGCAAGCCAGGGACCAGGGATTAAAAATAGACAGTCAATGGTTGCCAAACTCAGGGGCCAACCGATGAGCACCTTGAGCCAAATGTAATAGAAGATATCCCAGATGGCAAAGACCCATAGAAAGATGGCTAATTTCTCTACCCACTTCCTTCCCACCAAGAGAGCGACCATAAGAAGAATAACGATAGTAGATGCTTCTCGCGTCTGCTCTGAGAATAATACTCCATAGGACCTTAAAAAATTACTGAATTCA
>JAUWXM010000095.1 GCA_030616365.1 bacterium
ACCTCTTAAAGAGTCCCTTACCTTAAAAGTCAGTTATGACGAAAAGGAAAAATCTATTCCGGTAAAGAGTCTTCCCGTATCCTTTGAATTCGTAAAAGGAGAAGGAAGCCTAAAGACCCTGGCGAGAACGAATAATAATGGTGTGGCAAGTTGTCGGGTATGGCGGGTTGATTCTTCCCTCAAACCAAACATAGTTGAGGGAAGAATAGATGTTAAGAAACTCCTGGGCAAGAAGAAGGATGAGGAGATAGATAAGACCCTTTTGAAATTAGCCAGTCTCAAAGAGAGATATACCTTCAACTCCTACCTTCCCAGGGAAAAGAAGGTCTTCCTTGTCAAGGTTATAGAGAGGAACTTAAAAGAGAAAGTCACCCCTTCTCTGGTTCAGGGAGAGATAGAGAAGTGGCTCATTGATGACGATTATCAACTCAAAAAGAAGGGGGAGATTACAGATAGCCAGGCAAGGGAAATCCTTAGAGGAAATAAAGCACTTATTCAAAACCTGGGTAGAGAATTAGGCTTCGATGTATTAGTCATCGGTCAGGCCCGGACAGAATATGTGGGGAGCACCATCCCTATGCGGGGAGAGGAGGTGGAGTTTGCTCCCTGTTGTCGGGCAAGTGTCTCAATAAAGGTGATGGAAGCTCAAAGTGGCAGAATGATAGCTTCCTTAAGTGAGGGAAGAATAAAGGAGTTCGGCCGGACGAAGAAAGAGGCCGGAGAGAAGGCCTTGAAGAAGGCGGGAAAGAAAATTTCTCAATCCTTACTTAATCGATTAGACCCCCTATTTTAAACGTAGATGACCGCAAATCAAAACGCAGATGATCGCAGATGATGGAAACAAAAGGTAGAAGAAATGAAGATTAAGCAATTATCTACTATTTTAATACTTGTTACTTGTTACTTATTACTTGTTACTTGTTCTCTTTGGGCTCAGTCACCAGAGATAGTCTCTATCTCTCCTTCTAAAGGTGCTGAGGAAGTAAAGACCGATACCTTAATCAGGATCATCTTTAGTAAGGAGATGGATAAAAAGAGCGTGGAAGATAACTTTGCCATCGTTCCACAGGTAAAAGGAACGTTCATCTGGCAGGAGAATACCCTGATCTTTCGTCCAGAGAAGGAGCTCACCCCCTCTACTACCTATATCATTTCCCTGGGCACCATGGTTAAGGATGCTCAAGGTAGGCCTTTGGTTACTTCTTACTTCACCACCATAGACCAGCTCCTCTATATCGATAGAGAAAATATCTGGATAGCAAATGCTGACGGAAGTGGAAGAAAGAATCTAACTCATGACCCGGGGAATTATCTCCGGCCCATGTGGTTGAAGGGGAATGAGAGGATTATCTTTGAACTGGATTATGACCTCTGGATGATGAATAGAGATGGTAGCGGCAAGAAACCATTAACTACTGGGAAAGCAGTAGTCTCCCATGAGTCTCTGCCTTCTCCTGATGGAGAGAAGGTCGCCTTCCTTTCTAAGGGTGGAGAGATCCGGATAGTAAATATTGAGAAGGGGACAGAGGCCAAGATATTCTCCCCAGAGGATCCCAAGAAGAGCAACCTCGGTCTGGGGCGTCCTTTCACCTGGTCGCCAGATAGTGATTATCTCCTTCATAATAGACTGAGCAAGGGGAAGATCCTGGATATCTGGATGGCAAGCGGTGATGGAAAAGAAAAGAAGCCTTTGACCAAGAATAGGTGGGAGAGCAATGACTGGGGCTTCAAGTTCTCTCCAGATGGGAAGAAGACTGCCTATGCTGTAGAAGGCGTGCTCTACACCATGGATAGTGAGGGAAGCGATAAGAAGAAAGTAAGTGGAGATGCAGAACTTAATGAAGATAAATTCTCCTTTTCTCCAGATGGAAAAAGAATTCTTTTTCTCACGAATTATAATATCTGGACGGTCAACACAGATGGCAGCGACCTTAGACCATTAACAGAAGGAAATAATAGTAATTATCCTTCCTGGTCATCAAATGGGGAAAAGCTCGTTTTTACTAAATCGGATGAGGAGAAGAATACCAATGACATATGGATCATAAGTAAGGAAGGAGAGAATCAAGTGGCGTTGACCAGGGAGAAAATAGTTTTAGAACGCCCGGAATTCTCTTCTGATGGAAGACATCTTGCTTTCTGGACCATCGAGGGTACAGATTATCACTTCTGGATTATGAATATCGATGGTACTGGGGAACAGATCCTCTCCTCCGGGAAGGAGAGGCCCATCGAGAAACCAAAGCTTTATCTCTGGTCCCATTCCGCAGATTAGCGCCCTTCAGGATCCCGAGGATCCTTCAGGACCTGAGGGGCAGATCAAAACGTAGATTGTCGCAGATAATGGCGCTCAGGAAAGGCCTGCCTGCCGGCAGGCAGGGGCGCTTTTCTTTTTGACAATATTTTGGATGCGTGGTATACTTTATGGCAGAAGGGTGACAAGGAGAATAAGGGTGGCAAGGGTGAGAAGGGTTTAACCCCTGTTACCCCTGTAGCCCCTGCTCCCCCTGTAACCCTTGACTCTTTATGATGGAGGTATGAAATGAAGTTAAACTGGCCACTTTTGGCAACTTTCCTTGTCTCTTTTATTATTCTGGGGGTCTTTTTAGTGGGAATAGAAAATATGGATCAAGTAATCTCTGGTTGGGAGGAGAAGGTGGCCATAGTTGCCTTTTTGAAAGAAGGCTTTAGTCCAGACGAGGTAGAGGGACTATATAGTAAGATAATGATCCAGGAAGGGGTGGAAGAGATTATCTATACTTCAAAAGAGGAGGCCCTGGAGAAGTTTTTGAAGGAGGAAGCCCTGGAGAAAGAGATGGATATTCTTAAGGAAAATCCCTTTCCTGCCTCCTTACTTATTAAAACCGAGAGAAAGATAGGAGTAATAAAAGAGATTGCAGAAAGAATAGCCAGCTATCCAGAGATAGAAGAAGTGAATTATGGAGGGAGAGGGGCAGAGGAACTCTTCAGGACTACTTCTTTCTTACGGATGGCTGGCCTTATTCTGGGAGTTATTCTCGGCCTGGGACTTTTAATAGTCGCTTCCCTTCTCTTTAGACTGACATTACCTAAGGAAAGAATAGGAAGATTAAAGGAGAAGGGAAAGAGCATCTGGATGATAAGGGGGAGCTTCCTTGGCCAGGGAATCCTGGAGGGTCTCTCCACTTCATTAGTGGCTCTGGGCATCTTATATGGAACATACCGCCTATTAATTTTGAGAGTGGAAGGCATCTCATTTATGAATTTAGAGATGGCCTTAGGTTTAGTAAGCGCTGGTTTAGTCTTTGGTCTTCTGGGAAGCCTATTCTCCTGGAGAAGAATCAAATAAGAAAAAGTAGAATAGTAGAAAAACCAATGAAAAATAAAAAAAACGAACGATGGGCAAGTAATAGTTGTTACAAAAAGCTTATTTTTTGTTTTATCTTCTTGTTAACTTGTCAACTTGTTAACTTATCTCCTGCTTTTGCTCTTTATGAGGAGAAAATTAAAGAGTATGACAAGGAGATTCAAGAGAAGGAGAAGGAGAAGACGAAAGCAAAGAAGAAACTTGCCACCGAGAAGAAGGAGTTAGAGAAGAAGAGGATCCAGGAAAGGAGCCTTCGTAAGAGGCTTACTAAAATCAAGAAGGATTTGGAGGCCAAGAAGAAAGAGATCGTTATCTACGATGGGAACCTAAAGAAGACTAAGAAACAATTAGAGAAGAAGAAAAAGGACTTG
>JAUWXM010000031.1 GCA_030616365.1 bacterium
TGTTGTCACAGGGTGTGGTTCACGGTTTCGGAAGTTGCCTGAGTCGGAGGTTGATGCTAAGATGAAATTAGTGGCCAAGCGTATTGCCACTAATATTCTTGAGTCGCAGAGAGATGGGCGGTTTGAACCATTGGGCGATGAAGCCACAGCAGCTATGCGTTCTGCCCTAACGCCAAAAAAGCAAAAGGAAGCATATGAAACCATCAAAGGAATGTTTGGTGACTTTCAGTCTATGGAGTATGTTGAAACCTGGGTGCCGACAGATGGCTCGCTGTTAGTCATCTATCGTTTCAAAGGGCACTTTTCAAAAAGTAAGGCACGGCCGGAAATTCGGGTTGTAATGGATGACGAAGGGAAATTGGCAGGTTTCTGGATTAAACCCTGGAGAGTCAGAATTCAGTAAATTTTACAATAATATCTGTAATCTGCGGCAATGCTTAATTTCGAGCACAGCGAGAAACAAGGTTCTTGAGCAAAGCGAAAGGCTTTCTTATATTAAACGGCGCACTTTGTTCTCCGCCGTTGATGATTAAGTATTAATCAATTTGATGCTCTCTAGGATGCTAACGAAGTGCATCCTGTAATCTGTAAAAAATCTGTGCCAATGCTTAATATTTATGCTCTCTCCAATGCAAGCGAAGCGCATTGGGTAATCCATGTCTTAGGAGGATTTTATAAATGACAGTCGAGATGCAGAAGATAATCTCTTTATGTAAACGCCGGGGGTTCATATACCAGGATAGCGAGATCTATGGTGGCCTGGGTAGTGTCTGGGATTATGGCCCTTTGGGAGTAGAACTGAAGAATAATGTGAAGAAGATCTGGTGGCAGAGCATGGTCTACGAAAGGGACGATATGGAAGGATTGGATAGTGCCATCCTGATGCATCCCGATACCTGGAAGGCTTCCGGCCATGTGACATCATTTAAGGACTTGCTCGTAGATTGTAAAGAGTGTAAGAAAAGATTTAAGCAAGAACAGATTAAAGAAGGTAAGTGTCCAGAGTGCGGGGGTAAGGTAAGTGAACCGAAATATTTCAATCTGATGTTTAAGACCTATATCGGCTCGGTAGAGGATAGGCAGTCCCAGATCTATCTCAGGCCCGAAACCGCTCAAGGGATCTTTGTAGATTTTTCCCATATTGTAGATAGCACCCGCCGCAAACTTCCCTTCGGCATCGCCCAGATAGGGAAGGCCTTCCGCAATGAGATTACTACCGGAAACTTCACCTTTCGCTCGAGAGAATTTGAAATGATGGAGATAGAATACTTTGTAAGACCCAAGAATGCCGAGAAGTGGCATGAGTACTGGATCCAGGAGCGCCTCAAGTGGTATAAGCGATTTGGTATAAAGTCCAAAAACTTGAGGGTAAGAAAGCATACTAAAAAGGAGTTGGCCCACTATGCCAAGGCCTGCTTTGATATCGAATATCGCTTTCCCTTCGGCTGGGGAGAACTGGAAGGGCTGGCCAACCGGACGGACTATGATCTCTCCCGCCACTCAGAGGTGAGCGGGAAGGACCTCTCCTTTTTTGACGAGGAGAGTAAAGAGAAAATAATTCCTTATGTCATAGAGCCCTCGGGAGGAGTGGACAGGAGTTTTTTGGCCTTCCTAATAGATGCCTACCGGGAAGAGAAGGTTCGGGGAGAGAAGAGGGTTGTCTTAGGGCTCCATAAGGATTTAGCTCCCATCAAGGTAGCGGTATTCCCTTTACTGCGCAATCGACCTCAATTAGTGAAATTGGCAAAGAAGATCGCCCAGGAACTTCGCGGTCCATACAAGGTGGTTTATGATGATACGGCATCCATTGGAAGGCTCTATAGAAGGCAGGATGAGGTAGGAACCCTATACTGTATGACCATAGATGTGAAATCCTTGAGCGATAAGAAGGTGACGGTGAGGGATAGGGACAGTATGCTCCAAGATAGAGTCGCCATCTCCCGTTTGAAAAAATATCTGGATGATAAATTAGCTTAAAGATAGGGCTACAGGCTGCAAGCTGCAGGCTACAAAAAGCTTGAGGCTTGTGACTTGAGGCTTGGAGCAATTAAACAAGGAGAGAGTATGAGTAAGAAATACATCTATTTCTTCGGGGGAGGAAAGGCAGAGGGAAATACTAAGATGAAGAACCTCCTGGGCGGTAAGGGAGCCAACTTGGCGGAGATGACCAATCTGGATATTCCCGTTCCCCCGGGCTTTACCATCACCACTGAGGCCTGTATCTACTATTATCAACATAAGGGAAAATATCCCAAAGGAATGAAAGAGGAGATAGACCGAAACCTGAAGAGACTGGAGAAAGCAATGGGTGCTGGATTTGGAGATGAGTATAATCCTCTTCTTGTTTCCGTGCGTTCCGGGGCAAGGGTTAGTATGCCGGGAATGATGGATACTATTTTGAACTTAGGATTGAATGACGAGACGATTAAGGGGTTGATCAGGGCCATGGGTCATGAGAGGTTCGCCTGGGATGCCTATCGCCGGCTCATCCAGATGTTCGCCCATGTGGTGATGGGTATGGAGACCGGCGAATTTGAGGAGATTATTGAGGAAAAGAAGAAGGAACTAGGGATAAGACTTGATACTGAATTTAACACCTCGGCCATGAAGGACCTGGTGGAGAGGTTTAAAAAAAGAGTAAGGGAAAGAACAAAGAAGGACTTCCCTCAGGATTCCCGGAGACAGCTCTTTATGGCCATCGATGCCGTCTTTGGTTCCTGGAATACTTCCCGAGCCATTACTTATCGGAACCTTCATAACCTTTCTCATACCTGGGGGACGGCGGCTAATGTCCAGACCATGGTCTTTGGAAATATGGGCTGGGATTCCGGAACCGGAGTGGCCTTCACCAGAGACCCGGCAACTGGTGAGAAGAAGTTCTTTGGAGAATACTTATTAAATGCCCAGGGAGAGGATGTGGTTGCTGGAATAAGGACCCCAAAGAAGATATCGAAATTGGCCAGGGAGATGCCTCGGGTCTATCGGGAATTGGTCAGAATCTATAAGAAGTTAGAGAAACATTATCGGGATATTCAGGACTTGGAATTTACCATTCAGAAGAAGAGACTCTTCCTCTTGCAGACCAGGACGGGTAAGAGAACCGCCCAGGCGGCCTTGAAGATCGCTGTCGATATGGTAAAGGAGAAATTGATCAGTAAAAAAGAGGCCATTTTGCGCGTGGAGCCCAATCAATTTGACCAGCTATTACATAGAAGGATCGATCCCAAGGCAAGGATAAAGATCATCGCCCAGGGATTGGCCGCTTCCCCTGGAGCCGCGGTAGGAGAGGTGGTCTTCACTGCTGACCATGCCCAGGAGGAAGCAGAGAAGGGGAGGAAGGTTATCCTGGTGAGGCATGAGACCTCCCCCGAAGATATCCATGGTATGGCAGCAGCTCAGGGGATACTAACCTCAAGAGGGGGCCTTACGTCACATGCCGCTGTGGTAGCAAGGGGAATGGGAAAGTGTTGCGTTGCTGGCTGTGAGGCCATAGATGTGGACTATGATAGAAAGAGATTCATTGTTGGAGATATTATAGTCAAAGAAGGTGATTATATTTCTTTGAACGGGAATACAGGAGAGGTCATCTTGGGTAGGATACATACCATTGAGCCTATTTTAAGCAAGGAGTTTCAGATACTTATGAAATGGGCGGATGAAACTAGGAAGTTGGGAGTGAGGACCAATGCCGATACCCCCAAGGATGCCAAGAAAGCTAGAGAGTTTGGAGCAGAAGGGATTGGGCTAACCAGGACGGAACATATGTTTTTTGGAGAGAAGAGAATGCCCATCGTTCAGGAGATGATCTTAGCCCGGGATGAGAAGACAAGAGAAAAGGCTTTAAAGAAACTTCTGCCCATGCAGAGAGAGGACTTCAAGGGAATATTTAAGGCTATGAAGGGCCTTCCGGTTACTATCAGGCTTCTTGATCCTCCCCTACATGAGTTCCTACCCAGAAGCGAAGAGTTACTGGTTGAGATCGCCATCCTGAAGGCCAAGAAAGGATCCAAGAAAAGGATTGCCCAGAAAGAAAAACTGCTCAATAAGATAGAGGCCTTGAGAGAGATGAACCCCATGCTCGGCCATCGGGGCTGTAGATTGGGGGTTACTACCCCAGAGATCTACAGGATGCAGGCCCAGGCGATATTTGAGGCTGCCTGCGAACTTACTAAAGAGGGGTATAAGGTAATCCCGGAGGTCATGATTCCCTTAGTGGGCCATGTAAATGAATTGAAGTTAACCAAAGAGGATGTTCATAGAGTAGCAGATGAGGTAATGAAGAGGAAGAAGGTGAGGATAAACTATTCTGTGGGAACCATGATTGAACTACCCAGAGCCTGTATTACAGCAGATGAGATCGCAAAGGAAGCAGAGTTCTTCTCCTTTGGAACGAATGACCTCACCCAGACGGTCTTCGGCTTCTCCCGGGATGATATCGAGGGAAAATTCCTTCCTGCCTACTTAGAAAAGAATGTTTTAGATAATAACCCCTTTGAGGTCTTAGACCAGAAAGGGGTGGGGGAACTGATTGAGATGGCGGTTAAGAAGGGGAGAAGGGCGAGGAAGGGTTTAAAGATTGGGATCTGTGGAGAGCACGGAGGAGAACCATCCAGTGTCGAGTTCTGTCATCGGGTTGGACTGGACTATGTAAGTTGTTCTCCCTATAGAGTCCCCATCGCAAGATTGGCTGCGGCCCATGCAGCATTAAAGGAAAGGAGGTAGGAATGAGGAAGGCAGAGTTGGTGAAGGAAATAGCCAAGGTGACCTGCACCAAGCAGGAGGCAGAGAAGGCAGTGGATGTGGTCATCAAGAGTATCCAGGAATCCTTGGCCAAAGGAGATAAGGTTATCCTCAAAGGGCTGGGCATCTTCAGCGTGAGGCAGAGAGGAGCCAGGATAGGAAGGAATCCCCAGACCGGGGCCACCATTCAGATCCCGGCCAAGAAGGTTCCAGTATTTAAACCTTCTCAGGCGTTAAAAGACGCGGTTAAGTAGCACATCGCAGGTTCCGCCAGAGGCGGACCAGCCGCGGGCTGACGCTAATCGCAGGTCGTCAAAAATGATAAGCGACAAAGCGAAGCGAGCGACGAGCGACAAGCCATTTAGGAGGAGATTAAATTGCTTGCGAAACTAAAGAAATTATGGGAGACCTCTCCTGTAGTGATGAAGGGTCACTATAGATATGTCGTCCATCCCATAACGGATGGAATACCTTGCATAGAACCTGAAGTCTTAGAGGATGTGGTAAAGAGAATCATGGAAGTCACTGACCTCAATGTTGATTATATCGTCACTCCGGAAGCCATGGGCATTCCCATGGCAACCCTTCTATCTTATAAGACAGAAATCCCTTTAAATATTATCAGGAAGAAAGAGTATAAACTGAAAGGGGAACTAAAAGTATATCAGAAGACAGGCTATGCCGAGTGCAAGATGTATGTCAATGGTCTAAAGAAAGGAGACCGGGTACTCATCGTTGATGATATCGTTTCAACTGGGGGGACATTGCTGGGAATCATAAAGGTCTTAAAGAAAGCAGGAATTAAAATCGCAGATGTCATCACCGTCTTTGAAAGGGGAGAAGGGAAAGAAAGAATAGAGAAAGAGACAGGCTTCAAAATAAAAACCCTCTTAAGAGTCAAAGATAGATAGCCAATAGTTAACCGCGAGTGATCGGTTATCAGTGATCGGTAATCAAGTTCTGTTGTTGTTTCCAAATGCCTGCCTTTTTGCCTGCCTGCCCTGAACCGCTATCCGAATTTGGCCGTGTGATATTTGGATGACTTAATAGAGGTCCCAAACATTTCCACACCCCTTAAGTTCACGGACTTAAGGGGCTTTTTATTTGCTCAAAAACAGTCAATATGATATAATGATGAAAACGAGGGATGGAAATGGCTAAAAGAGTATCTAAAAGACAAATAGAATTTATCAAGAGTAATTACCAAATATTAAGCAATAAAGAACTGGCCCAGGTTTTAGGAGTAGATAAGAAGACCGTCAGGAAGGAATTAAAAAGGCTTAATCTGATGAGGACAAAAGAAGAAGAGAGAACCATCCGGGAGAAGAAGAGGACAAAAGAAACAAGAGAAGAACTAATGACAAAACCCACCCCTGTTTTTATCAGAAAGAAACATTTAATCGCCATCCTTCTGATTGCTTTGGTAGGTTTTCTTGTCTATGCCAACTCCTTCCAGAATGAATTTGTCTGGGATGATGAATCGCTTGTAGAAAAGAATATTTATGTTAAGAACCTACGTTACTTCTCTAAGCTTTTCACCACCCATCTTTTTCAAGCGGCAAAGAAAGAAGGTAACTTCTATCGTCCTATTCAATCCTTAACCTATGTGCTTGATTACTCCATCTGGAAGTTAAATCCCTTCGGTTATCACCTGACCAATACTATCCTCCATATCCTGGTAGCAATTCTTATTTACTTTTTCTTACGAGGATTAGTAACAAATGAGAAAATTCCAACCTCCCAACCCCCAGATTCTAAAGGAAAACTCGTCACTCGTCACTCGTCACTCGTCACTAAGCTATCTTGCTTTCTCACCGTTCCTTTTTTGACCGCTTTATTCTTTGTAGTTCATCCTATCCACACAGAGGCAGTAACCTATATCTCTGGCAGGGCAGATTCTTTAGCTAGTATCTTCTGCCTACTTTCCTTAATCTTTTCCCTTAAATACACTCACCAGAGAAGACTTCCATTCTACCTTCTTTCCCTCTGTTCCTTCATTTTAGCTCTTTTATCCAAAGAATGGGCAATGATTCTTCCTTTTGCTTTAGTGCTAACTGATTCTTTTTTTGGCACAAAAAGGGAAATCAAAACTAAAATCAAAGAATACTTTCCTTTTTTCATTACCTTGGGGATCTATATTTCTTTAAGACTTTCTATTTTAAACTTTACGGGAGAGACCATTCTTTCCAGTAAATACTCTCTCTATGTAAGAACTCTTACTTTTCTTAAAGTAATTCCTTCTTATTTTGGTCTTCTCATCTTCCCTCATAACCTTCATATGGAACGACTGGTTCCCTATGCTCATTCTATTCTTGAACCCAAGGTGCTGTTTTCTTTAATCCTGCTTATCTTTATTGTGATAGGGGTTACGAAGTTAAAAAGAAAAGAGACAACCTTTGCCTTCTTTTGGTTCTTTTTAACTCTTTTTCCCCAATCAAACATCATCCCTATTAATGCTACTATGGCAGAACACTTCCTCTATCTCCCTTCAATTGGTTTTTTTATACTTTTCGCGTTGGGTATAGTTAAGGTGGAGGAATGGGGTAGCAGATATTTGAGTCACAGGATAAAGGTTATGTCTTTCCTTCTCCTCTTGCTATTGACTCTTTATGGTGTTGCTACTATCAAGCAGAATCTCTACTGGAGAGATGGGCTGACTCTTTATCAAAGAACATTAGCTTATTCTCCTAAAAGTGCCAGATTACATCTCAACCTTGGGATTGCTTATAGAGAGCAAAAACAATATGATCTAGCTATTAGTGAATACCAAAAAGCCATTCAACTAAACCCCGACTATGCTGAAGCCCACAATAATCTGGGAACTGTTTACAGGGATGAAGATTTGTATAATCAAGCAATTACCGAATACCAAAAGGCTCTCCAATTAAATCCTGACTTCGCTGAAGCCTACAATAATCTGGGAAATGTTTATAGAGATAAAGGCCTCTATGACCAAGCAATCAGTGAATACCAGAAGGCCATCCGGCTAAACCCTGACTTTGCTGAAGCTTATAATAATCTGGGAAATGTTTATAAAGATAAGGGCCTCTATGACCGGGCAATTAGTGAATATCAGAAGGCCATCCAACTAAACCCTGACTTTGCTGAAGCTTATAATAATCTGGGAGTTGTATATGCTAAAATAAAACAATATCATAAAGCAAGAGAGGCGTGGGAGGAAGCACTAAAGTTAGATCCTAATCTTAAGAGTGCCCAAGAGAATCTGAAGAAATTAGACGCGATGGGTTATTAAATAGAGCGGGGCAAGTATCATAACCACGCCAAGAAATAGCGAGTAAATAAGGAATTACTTTAGTATTGAAAACCTGCCAGTTTTGGTGGGCTTTTTTATTGCCTATAGGCCGGGCAGAAAAGGGTCAAGCGATAGCGTGCCTTCATAATGCCTACTGCAAGAGATTTGAGAGGGAGACGATATTGTTGCACTTATTGTCCGATCGGACACAGATTGCAACATTTTAGGAAAGCATTCTTATTACGATCGTAATGAAAATGCTTTTTTTGAAGACTGATATCAAACGGTATGACAGCCCCCTTTTAAAAGCGAGGCAAATTTTGTTCGATCGTTTAGCATTTACCTAACTAAAATTTTTTGCTACAAATCGTGTCCGATCGGACACAAAGTGTGGCATTTTGTTTATAGGGACTTCTTTAAGTGTCGGGCAGATTGTTTATCCTATAAAACAGATTTTTTCTTTTTTGATTTATTTGTATTTAAATTCTTAAGCCCCGAACGAGAACAAAGTTCCCTTCGGGGTAAAAATTTGGAAATATAAAGCAAAAAATTAACAAGGGCCCTTTTGGGCCCTTGTTTTTATTCGCGCTAATTCCCCGTAAAGTCGCTTTGCGACAACGGGGCAGGTATGTCCTCTCTTTTTGTACTTTTTCAGTTTCAGCCAGAGGCTGATCCACCTTTGGTGGAAAATTTAGCGTCTTTGCAATTACAATCCGTGCCTATCCGTGTTACCTATCGAAGAAAGGATTCTTCCCGCTGATACTCAAAGGGATGCCGAAGGCGATCTTTACTTCTTTTCCCAATAATTTTAAATTGAGAGCAGCAATCCCTGCAGTATACATAATCCGGTTATCTATATGAAAATTGGCTGCCAGGGAGACCGCACTCCCTATAGCAATTCCCAAGTCTCCGCTATTGAAAGCACATATCCCACCTGCTTCTTCTAATTCTTTACAATCCTTGAAACCGCAGAGTCCACAGATCTCCAAACCAATGGGCCTTGCTTTGGTTCCCATTAAGACTAAGAGGGCGGCCTTCTTTATATTCTCACTATCCCTCAAGAAGCTCTTCCTCTTCTTTTCCTTTCCAATCCTTTCCATCTCATCTGCTAAGCGCTTCTTATCTTTACCGGCTATAATGGCAGTTACAATATTGTCCATTCCCTTTGCCTTGGGTGCTGTGCGGGCACTGGCACACATAAACTCTGCCATCCTCTCGATTACTTTTTTCTCTGCCTCGTTCCCTTTTTCTATCATGATACCTCCTCATTCATTGCTTCAGGCCTCAAGTCACAAGCCACAAGCTTTAATCTTTTCTGTAGCCTGTGGCCTGTAGCTTGTAGCTATTTTATTCGCTGTAAGTTTCTTCGCTTATACTTATCGGCGCTTCGCTTATACTTACTGGTTGTTCGTAGAGGCTTAACTCCCTTTCCAGTTCTTCTAAAGGTATGAGTTCCAGGCTGAATGGGCTCTCCAACTCCTTCTTCTTCTGGGGCTCGATAAGCCTCAGGCCCAGGCCCTTCCCGGGAAACCTTTCCAGACCATGTAAATCGCAGTATCTCTTAGGCTCCGTTCCCTCTAAGAAGGCCTCTACCATCACCTGGGGGCACTCCTTAGTTGCTAATAGACCACTCTCTGGGCAGATGCGGGCAAAGGTCAATTTTTTCTCCGGGATAGGGAATTCTCTGGTTGGCCTATCCTGGAAGACCTCTCTCATAAAATCTGTCCATATCGGCCCGGCTACCCGGGAGCCGGTCATATCTTTACCCAAGGATATTTTTTCATCAAAACCTACCCAGACGCAGGTGACGAGATCAGGAGTAAAACCGATGAACCAGGCATCGGTGCACTCATCCGTGGTTCCCGTCTTTGCCGCGCAGGGGTGGCCTACTGCCCGTGCCCTCCAGCCCGTGCCATGCTCCACCACCCCTCTCAGGAGATTGGTCATGACATAACAGGTGGCAGGACTCAATACCTCCTTCTCTTTAGGAAAGTTCTCTTCTAAGATATTCCCACTTCGGTCCTCAATCCTCAAGATGGATAAGGGTTTAGTCTTTATCCCCTGATTGGGGAAGACCCCATAGGCCGAGGCCATTTCTAAGGGGATGACCTCTGAGGTTCCCAAAGCCAGGGAGAGGTCCGGACCAAGATAACTTTCGATCCCCATCCTATGAGCACAACTGACTACTTTTCTCACCCCGATCTTCTCCAGTAGTTTTACAGTAACCACATTCCTCGATTGGGTCAGACCTACCCTCAAGGTAGTTGGTCCCAGGAACTTCTCATCATAGTTTCGGGGGGTCCACTTCTCACCCCAGTCGTCATAGATTACTGGAGCATCGATTATGATATAGGTGGGAGGGTAGCCACTGTCAATGGCTGCGGTATAGATGAAGGGCTTGAAGGAAGAGCCCGGCTGCCTTCGGGCCTGGGTTACCCTATTGAACTCGCTCTCTCCGAAATCATATCCTCCCACCATGGCCCGGATATATCCCGTAGAAGGCTCTAGGACTACTATGCCTCCCTGAACCTCTGGCCTCTGCTCTAAGGCTAATATTATCCTCTCTTTCTCTCTATCCAGTTCAACGACCCTGACGTCCGCCTTATCCCTTGGCTTCAAAATAGTGGAAGGATATCTGAAGCCTGTCCAGGCGATATTCTTAGCAGGCAGAATCCCTTTTAATCCTCCTCCCAGGTCAATGAGGGCAAAGGTGCTGGTAGCCTTCTTTACTATCCCGGAATAGACCCCCTCCTCTTCAAGCAGGGCCAGGATACGGGACTTCTTCTCCTTGGCAAATAGGGCCAATTCCTCCTCTGTTGCTTTCTCTGGTTTCCTCCAGCCAAAGGTCTTGTCTACATTTCTTACGCCCTCCTTGAGTGATTTCTGGGCGATCTTCTGCGTTTCTAAATCTAAAGTGGTGTAGACCCTTAACCCTCCCCGATAAATAGCATGGGTTCCGTATCTCTTCTCCAGCTTTCGTCTGATGTGCTCCACAAAATAAGGGGCCTCATTCTCACCGGTGGTAAGCCTCTTCAACTCCAGGGGTTCCTGATTTGCTTCGACCGCGTCTTCTTTCCTAATAAAGCCTTCCTTGACCATCCTCCTCAAGGCATGAGCCCTTCTCTTCAGAGCTAATTCTGGATTATTATAGGGAGAGTAGCGGGATGGTGAACGGGGGAGGCCAGCCAAGAGGGCAGACTCGGCTACGGTCAACTCCGGGGCGTGCTTTCCAAAATAGGTGTTGGCTGCGGCTTCTACCCCATAGGCCCCATGGCCAAAGTATATCTGATTAAAGTATAACTCCAGTATCTCATCCTTGGACTATCTATGTTCGATTTGTAAGGCTAAAAGCGCCTCTTTTATCTTCCTCCTTAGCGTCTTCTCCGGGGTTAAGAATAAAAGCTTGGAGAGCTGCTGGGTAATGGTTGAACCTCCTTCAACAATCCTTCTCGCCTTTATATTCATCCAGGCTGCTCTCACAATCCC
>JAUWXM010000090.1 GCA_030616365.1 bacterium
AGGATTGGCTATTAGGTTTGCCTTCTTTATCTTCTCTTTATAGAGTTCAGGCAGCCCATAGATCGCTTGAGAATTTAACTTCTTGCTCTCTTCTGTATGAGGGGCATACCACTCTTCATAGATCTTAAGGTCGTCAAAACGAAAATCAGCACTTAGGTCAATGACCTTCTTCCCCAACTTTATGAATTGGGGGACAAACTTCAGGGATACTTTATGTGGTAAGGCAAGAAATATGAGATCACTCTCCTTTGCCATATCATTAATATCTAAATCAGTACATACCAAATCGATCCTTCCCTTTAAAGAAGGAAAGATATCGGATATTTTCTGAGGTTTTCCATCCATCTTGGCCGCTAATTTGGTAATCTTTGCTTCTGGATGGCCCAGAAGTATCCTGATGAGTTCTATTCCCGCATACCCTGTAGCACCAGCAATCCCTACTTTAATCATTTCTCACTCCATTCGCTAAGTTTGCTTGTTTGTTGGTTGGCTGGTTTTATGGTTTTATGGTCCAACTATCCAACTATCAAACTATCCAACTGATCACTATTATCGTTTAGTCCACTGGAAGCGCTTCCTGGCTCCCTTCTGACCGTACTTCTTCCTCTCCTTCATCCTGGGATCCCGGGTTAAAAGCCCTGCCTTCTTTAGAATGGGCCCAAAGGACTCATCTGCCTGGACCAATGCACGGGATATCCCATGCCTCAGGGCCTCTGCCTGACCAGAGTTTCCCCCTCCATTCACCCGGACAAAGATATCGAATTTATCTCCAGTCTTTGTGAGTTCTAAAGGTTGTTTAATAATAATCTGTTGGACTTCCTGAGTAAAATACTCTTGGAGAGGCTTCCTGTTAACGAGTATCTGCCCCTTCCCGGGAATTAGTCTCACCCTTGCTATGGCATTCTTCCTTCTCCCTGTTCCCTGATATTGGGTTATCTTTTTCTTTTTCTTAACCATTTATTTCTTCACCTCTATTTGAACCGGATTCTGGGCCTCATGGGAATGTTCACTTCCTTTATAGACTCTTAGTTTCTTAAATATTGCTCTTCCTAACTTTGTCTTGGGAAGCATCCCCCTTACTGCCAATTCTATTACCTTCTCTGGCTTCTCTTTCAATAACCTATCATACCTTATGGACTTCAGCCCTCCCGGATAACCAGAGTGACGGCGATAGTACTTCTGCTCCAGTTTCTTCCCGGTCAGAACAACCTGAGAGGCGTTGATTACTATTACGTGATCCCCGGTATCGATATGCGGAGTATAGATGGGCTTGTGCTTTCCTCTCAGAATGGTAGCTGCTTTTACTGCTACCTTGCCCAGGACCTTTCCTTTGGCATCTATGATATACCACTTTCTCTTAATCTCTTCTTTTTTAGCACTATATGTCTTCTCCATATCTTTCTACCTCACAAGGTGATGGCATAGCCATAATTAACTTAAAATTATATTATAAAATCGTTTTTCTGTCAACCCCAGCAGAAGATACAAATATTATGTCACAAAGAAGGAGCGGGGTCAAGAGAAACTTAATATCTTACTTTTATAAGGTAGAGGCCTCTGGCAGAAGCGGTGGGGCCGGCCAATCGTCGATTGCGAGCCTTTAGTATCTCCTTTACCTTAGAAGGACTAATCTTCCCCCTCCCCACCTCGATTAAAGTGCCCACGATACTTCTCACCATTCCATAGAGGAAGCCATCAGCCACAACGTTGATAAAAATGGCAGAGCCATTTTTTCGCATATCGCATATCGCATATCGCATATCGCTTTGAGAAGTTATGGAAAGTTTTGTGATGGTGCGAATTGGGTTTCGGACACTTGAACCAGAGAGTTGAAAAGAGGAGAAATTATGCTTGCCCACTAGATATTTCGCCCCTTCTCTCATGGCCTTCAGGTTTAGTTTAGAGAGGATATAGAGGGTATAATTCTTTAGAAACGGTGAAGGAGTGGAGCCCTGATAGATGACATACCTATAGTGCTTACTTTTAGCATCGAACTGAGCATGAAATCTTTCTTTTACTCGCTGGGCATTTTTGATGGCAATATCCTTAGGAAGCATACTATTCAAGGCCTTCTTAAATTCCTCCGGGGTCATCTTGCTCTTTGTTCTGAAGTTTGCCGCCTGACCTAAAGCATGAACCCCGGCATCCGTCCTTCCCGCTCCAATCACCCTTATCCTTTCCTTAGTAATCTTACTCAATACCTCCTCCAAAATCCCCTGTATGGTTTTCAACTTTGGACTTTGCCCGTCCTCCGCAGAAGCTCTGCTTCGGAGGATGGAGACTTTGGACTTTGGACTTTTTTGAACCTGCCACCCTCTATAATGCGTCCCTTCATATTCAACAGTAAGCCTTATATTTTGCATCCCATTTACCCCGCAATACTCAATATATTATCACAAATCCCTCTTTCCGTCAAACCCCACACCTTTTACTTTTGAAGTATTCTTTCATAGCAGAAAGGTGCGGGATCAAACAAAAAAGCCCACCAAGATTCCGTAGCGGGCTTTTTTGTTTGAAAGTTTTAATTCTTTGGTTTTAGGAAATTATTCTTCTCCCTTCTTAGCACCTACCATTCTCTTTACGAAAAGCGCAAAGAGATCCCTTTCCTAAAGGATAATCAAGTTCCAAGCCTAGTATTGTTGATTTTTCCATCAGGGGTTTTTCCGCGTCATTGTAACAATGTGTCTCTCTTGACCAGCCTCCCGGACTCCATAGATTTTCTGCAAGTTGGGATCCATGGAGAAGGTAAAATGCACAGCAGTCCCAAATTCCAATCTTGCAAATTCTCGTTCTCCACCTGGATAAACACCGGCTATGAAGCGCTGCCATCCTCCTTTGAAATCGCCATACGGGTGATCTGCCCAAGCATAGACGACCTGTGCTTTGTCTGAATCAATTTTCTCAACAGCAAGCCGGCTCGGAAGGAAACCGCCGCCCCAACTTCCTTCCCATATTCCAGAAAAGGCAGCAATCTCAGGATCAAGGTCCGCGGATGGAAGAATAATTTTAATCGATTCTGGAAACGGAATTGTTGGCTCCAATTTCTCAGACGGAGTTGGTACTGTCGGCTCAGGTTTTGTGCAGCCAACAATCAAGAGGAAAGGAAGCAGAATCCAAACCTGATTTCTCTTCATTTGTACACCCCCTTCTTTTTCTCCAATTCTTTTTTACTCTTTGTAATGTTTTAAGCCGTCTTGGCATTTCAAAATAGCATTTCTCTTTTTATTTTCTTCCATTTGGTTATACCCTTTTGATATTGGTAAGTTCATATTCAACAGTAAGCCTTATATTCTGCATTTAGTCTGCCTCACTACACCAAGATATCCCCTGCGGGGATACTTCCATGGGGGCTTTGCCCCTCTGGCGGTCGACAAAGTCATGCTTTGCCTCCCTGTCACCCCCTGGGGGCAAGCAGATTCTTTCCCCCAGACCCCCTAATCCTCAGCATCAGAATTTATTCAAATTCCGATGCTTCAAATCATACTATCACAAATCCCTCTTTCCGTCAAACCCCGCACCTTTAAGTAAGGAGGGGGAATTGAGCATCAAAAGGTGCGGGATTAAACAAAAAGCCCCCGACATATCGGGGGCTTTTGCTGCTGACAAAGTTCTCTTTCTTTAGTCTCGGAAGATTACTCTTCTTTCTTCTTAGTTTCCGTCATCTTCTTGATAAAGGGGGCAAAGAGATCGATGGGTATGGGGAAGAGAGTGGTCGAGTTGTTCTCCGAGGCCACCTCAGAGAGGGTCTGAAGATATCTCAACTGGATAGCTGCCGGATACTCCCCAATAATCTTTGCCGCCTGGGACAACTTCTCCGCTGCCTGAAACTCACCCTGGGCGTTGATG
>JAUWXM010000085.1 GCA_030616365.1 bacterium
ATTTATCATAAGATAAGAGAGAAGAAAAAGGGGACTAAGAAATATATCTTACACGATGGTCCTCCCTATGCCAATGGGGATGTCCACATCGGGACCGCTCTCAATAAGATATTGAAGGACATCATTGTTAAATTCAAGACCATGTCTGGTTTTGATGCTCCCTTTGTTCCTGGTTGGGACTGCCATGGCCTGCCCATAGAGCATCAGGTGATGAAGCTTCTGGGGTCAGAGGGTTTGAAACTCTCTCAAGTTGAGATTAGGAAGAGGTGTCAGAAATATGCCAAAAAATATATCGATGTTCAGAGAAAGCAGTTCAAGAGGTTGGGGGTCTTCGGCGATTGGGAAAAGCCCTATTTAACGTTAGATTTTGAATATGAAGCGGAGATTATAGAGGTCTTCAGTCGGCTCGTTAAAGATGGCTACATCTACAAGAGGAAGAAACCCATCCACTGGTGTCCTACCTGCAAGACCGCTTTAGCAGAAGCAGAATTGGAATATAAAGATCGCACCTCTCCTTCAATCTATGTCAAATTTAGATTAGTCCAAAGGCCAAAGTCCAAAGTCCTAAGTCCTAAGTTAAAAGACCCCGGGCAGGTTTATGTCATCATCTGGACTACCACCCCTTGGACACTTCTGGGCAATGTGGCCATTGCTTTCCATCCTACTTTTGATTACCAGCTCCTCAAAGTCGGAAACGAGATATTTATTATGTTAAAAGATTTAGTTGCCCCTATTATGGAGAGACTGGGGATAAAGAACTTTGAGGTGTTGGATACCATTAAGGGTAAGAGATTTGAGGGATTGGAGTGCCAGCATCCCTTTTTGGATAGGAGATCAAGGCTCATCTTAGCAGATCATGTTACTAAAGAAGACGGGACGGGCTGTGTTCACACTGCACCGGGCCATGGAGAAGAAGATTACCAGAGTGGAGTGAAGTATGGCCTTCCCATTCTCTCCCCAGTGAGTGAGAGAGGGGAGTTCACCTCTGAGGCAGGTGATTTTAAAGGGCAGAATGTCTTCAAGGCAAATGAGGGGATTATTAAGAAGTTAGAAGAGAAGAAAACCTTACTCTATAAAGGGTCTCTCACCCATTCCTATCCCCATTGCTGGAGGTGTAAGAACCCGGTCATCTTCCGGGCAACAGAGCAGTGGTTCATTTCCGTGGACCATAAGAGATTAAGGGAAAGAGCGCTTACTGAAATAGACAAAGTGAAATGGGTCCCGGATTGGGGTAGATCACGCATCAGGGGGATGGTGGAGGTTAGGCCCGACTGGTGTATCTCAAGACAGAGGGCCTGGGGAGTTCCCCTTCCTATATTCTACTGTAAAAAGTGCAATCACTACTTGGCAAGTGAAGAGAGCCTGAAAGCGGTCAAGGAATTGGTGAGAAAGGAGGGATCTGATAGCTGGTTTAAAAAAGAGGCAGATGAGATGCTTCCCGAAGAAACCAGATGTCCCGAATGTGGAGGAGGGAATTTTGAGAAGGAGACCGATATCTTAGATGTCTGGTTCGAATCTGGGGTGAGCCATAAGGCGGTATTAACTACCAGAGAAGAACTTTCCTATCCTTCTGATCTCTACTTAGAGGGAAGCGACCAGCACCGGGGATGGTTCCAGAGCTCTCTATTGACCGCCTTGGGATGTGAAGAGAAAACTCCCTATAAATCGGTTCTCACCCATGGCTTCATGGTGGATGGCGAGAGGAGGAAGATGTCCAAGTCCTTAGGAAACCTCATCTCTTCTGAAGAGATGGTTAAAAAAAGCGGGGCAGATGTTACTAGATTATGGGTGGCCTCTGAGAACTATCAGGAGGATGTTGCCTACTCTGATGAGATAATAGAGAGGATGCAGGAGGCCTATCGCAGAATCCGGAATACCTTCCGCTATCTTCTGGGGAACCTCTCCGACTTCGATCCCAAAAAAGATAGCATAGAATATGATGAGATGGTGGAGATAGATAGATGGGCCCTCTCCCAGTTGCAGAGTCTCCTGGAGAAGGTAACCAAGGCCTACCACAGTTTCTCCTTCTATCAAATCTACCACCTGGTCCACAACTTCTGCACCATTCAGCTATCTTCTTTCTACTTCGATATCCTGAAAGATAGATTATATACCCAGGGAAAAGATTCAAAGGAGAGGCGTTCTGCCCAGACCGCCCTCCATGAGATACTCCTAGTTTCAGTGAAGATTATGGCTCCCATCCTCTCCTATACCATAGAGGAGGTCTGGGAATATCTTCCCGGCGAGAAAGAGGAAAGCGCCCATCTCTCTGACTGGCCAAAAGTAAATAAGAGATTCTTGAATAAAAAATTGGAAGAGAGATGGAAAAAATTGATCTCCATCAGGGAAAGGGTCTTAGCCTCCTTAGAGGAGGCCAGGAAGGAGAAGAGGATAGGTAACTCCTTAGAGGCAGAGGTGGAGATTCGTTCTGAAAAAGAATACCAATTTTTAAAAGAATACGAGAAGAATCTTCCTGCTTTGTTCATCGTCTCTAAGGTAAGGTTAGTGAAGAAAGGAAATGGAGAGATGGTGGTCAAAGTGAAAAAAGCGCTAGGAAAAAAGTGTAGCCGCTGTTGGAACTATTCCATAGAAGTGGGAAGGAGTAAAGAGCACCCTACCCTCTGCCCAAGATGCATTAGAGTAATCAAGAAATATTACAGTTAAGAAAAACTTAATTTTGCGTCTTTAAGTTAAATTTTGCGTTTTTGCGGTTGCAAGGGAGGAGAAAATGGAAGAAGAGAAAGAGACCAGAAGAGAAGACGAGACTAAAGCATTGGAGAAGTTAAAAACTACGGTGCAGGGATTATCCGCGCACTTAGAGAAATTGAGAAGCGAGTATGTGGAACTCTTCAAGAAACCTCGAAAGTTCATCTGGATGAACCTCTTCTTGGGAATAGTGCGGGGAGTAGGGATGTTTATAGGATTAGCAGTAGTGGGGGCCATTATCGTTTCTATTGGTACTATTATATTGGGGAAAATGGAAACTATTCCTGTATTAGGAAAATTCATTGCCAAGCTTCTCAAAGCAGTAGAAGAGGCAAGAACAGCTATAGGAAAGTAAAGGAGGAGACAAATGAGAAAGAAGAGTTTGGAATACTATAAGAAGAAACTTTTAAAGTTAAGGGATAGTTTGGTGGAGGAGATCGAGCAGCTGGAAGGGAGGTCTCTCTCAAAGACCCAGAGGGACTCTACTGGGGATCTCTCTGGCTATTCCTTTCACATGGCAGATGTTGCTACTGTAAATCATGAGAGGGAGAAGGCCTTAAACTTAAGGGGGAGCGAGGAGAACCTACTCTATAAGGTGGATCAGGCTTTGTATCGTATTGAGAAGAGAACCTATGGCCTCTGTATCCAATGTCAGAGGAAGATCGATAAAAAAAGACTGGGTGCCATTCCCTATGCTGAGCTATGCATCAAATGTCAAGCGAGTCAGGAGAAGAGAACCTGATGTCCACCTTCGTCAAGACTTCGGTGGACTATCCTCCGAAGCTTCAGCAAAGGAGAATGTCCCTCTTTTTCCTGGCAGCCATCATCCTTATCTTAGACCAGGTATCGAAGTTCATTGTTTGTCGGATCATACTGCCCGGGGGATCGTTCCCGGTAATTGAAAATATCTTTCATCTCACCCACGTTCAGAATCAAGGAGCAGCCTTTGGCCTCTTTCCCAATCAGACATTATTCTTCATTGGCATTACCCTACTCACCGTCCTCCTCATCCTTTTCTTTCACCAGAGGATCTCTAAAAAAGGAAGCCCCCTCTCTTGGGCCCTGGGCCTTATTTTAGGAGGGGCATTGGGGAACCTGATAGATAGGATAAGGTTAAAAGCGGTCATCGATTTCTTAGATTTTAGCCTGAAAGGTCATCACTGGCCATCTTTTAATATCGCAGACTCCGCCATTACCATTGGAGCAATAATCCTCCTCTTTTCCGTGTTATTTAAGAAGGGAGAGTAAATGCATCCCATCCTCTTCGAAATAGGACCGTTAACCGTCTACTCCTATGGG
>JAUWXM010000013.1 GCA_030616365.1 bacterium
GCTAAGGAGATAAGGCAGTGGTATGGAACCAAGTATCTTCCTGAGATTGGAGAGAGGTTAAGTCCCAAAAATAAGGGCTTTATGGTCTCTCATAATGAGAATTATTCTGTTCTAATCGAATCCTTGGGGGTTTGCAAGTATGGGACCATGGTTCCTCCTGCTCTCTACTATGAAGATATTATAAAAGCCATAGAGGTAACTATGGGCTGGAAGTTTACCGAAAAAGAATTAAAGAAGATTGGAGAAAGAATCGTTAACCTCAATAGGCTCTTTAATGTTAGAGAAGGAATCACTCGTAAGGACGATTCCTTGCCCGATAGATTGACCAAGGAACCCGCACCCTTAGGGGTTCCCAAGGGCCAGGTAGTAGAACTCGACCAGATGCTCGATGAATACTACCAGTATCGCGGCTGGGACAAAAAGACTGGTAAACCCACTAAGAAGAAACTGAAGGAACTGGGATTAGAGCAAGAAGCAAAAAAAATATAAAATAAAGAAAGGACATTACTTATGGTTAACATTCTTTTTTACCTCTTATTAGGTCTGGGAGCAGGAGTCTTAAGCGGCTTAATCGGGATAGGAGGAGGGGTAATCATCATCCCAGCCTTGGTCTACCTTTTCAGGCTTACCCAACATCAAGCCCAGGGAACAACCCTGGCTCTGCTAGTTCCCCCCATCGGCCTGCTTGCCGCCTGGACCTACTATAAGCACGGGCACGTGGATTTGAAGATTGCCGCCTTTATATGTCTGGGCTTCTTCATAGGTGGTTTAGTAGGCGCCCGAGCAGCCGTCGAGATATCCGGCGAAGTGCTCAGGAGGGTTTTTGGATGCGCTCTATTATTTTTGGCTCTAAGGATGATTTTGGGAAAGTGACGTTTTGTAGGTGAGGAAAGGCATTTCCGCATGCCCGCTAAAGCGGGATTCTGGCCAAAGCCAGAATAGCCCGGGCATTCGGGAATGACAAAAATAATGGGAAATTAATAAGTAAGAAAAAACCACTGTATACTGCATTTAGGAAGTAAAAAATTCCTGAGGAGAAAATAGTTATGTTAAAGAACACTACACTAAAGGTATTGGGACTATTGACAGTAGGAATAGTATTAACCAGCACCTCATTCGCCAAAAAACAGGATGAGATTGCGAAGAATATTAAGAGAATAAGAAGTAATGTTGTCGCCCGACAAGAAGAGGGCGCACGAAACTTAGTTGCCATCGGTGAGTCAGCCGTTCCCTCTGTTATTGAAGTACTAAAAAAGGATAGGAAATGGTATGCCAGAAGAATGGCGGCATTTGTTTTAGGTGCAATGAGAAGCAAAACCGCTGTTCCCTCGTTGATTAAGGCCCTTAAGGATGGCCATAGAAATGTCCGGGGTCAGGCAGCCCGCTCCTTAGGTCAGATAGGGGATAAATCTGCTATACCCCATTTAATAGAGGTAATTGAGAATAAAAAGGAGAGGGCGCTGGTGAGGAAAATCGCTACTTGGGCTTTAGGAACGACCGGTGATCCTGAGGTGGTACCCCGATTGATAAAGTATCTTGAGGATGCAAAAGTGCATAAATTTGTCCGTTGGGGTTCCGCTCTTGCCTTAGGGGAGACTGGAGATAAAAGAGCACTGCCTTCTTTAATAAAAGCCTTAAAAGACGAAGCCCGCGAGGTAAGAAGGAGTGCCGCACTTGCTCTTGGGATGCTCGGTAATCCAGAAGCCATTCCCGCATTAACTGAAGCATTGGAGGACACGAAATCCGATGTTCGTCGCAATGCAGCAATGGCCCTTCATGACATCGGCGATGTCAGTGCCCTCCCCGCTTTGGAAAAAGCGCTCGAAGAAGAAAAAGATAAAGAGGTCAGAAATTTCATTGAAAAGGCCATTGATAAATTAAAGTCTAAAAGATAGCAGGAATTAACAAATATAGTTAACATTTTATGATAAAAACCAAAGAACCAGCATTTGTGATACAGGAGCACCGGGCAACCCACCTGCATTATGACTTCAGACTGGAGATGGATGGGGTTCTGAAGAGCTGGGCCATTCCCAAAGAGCCCTCTATGGATCCAAAAGTAAAACGTCTGGCTATACGAGTAGAAGACCATAAACTGGGATATGAGAATTTTGAGGGAGTTATCCCAGAAGGAATGTATGGTGCTGGTCCGGTTAAGATATGGGATAAAGGAAGCTATGAACTAAAAGCAAGAACCGGGGATAAAATAATTTTTAACTTGAATGGCAAAAAACTCAAAGGTGAGTTCTTCTTAGTAAAATTCAAAAAGGCAGGACCAAAAAGCTGGCTCTTCTTCAAAACAAGTAAAAAGATAGATTGAAATTTGGCGTTTTTGAACCCAAAGAGATTTATTATCACAAGTCAAGATTTATCCCGTTAGAGGGCAAAGTCTCTCTAATGGGACCTGACCCTTTTACTAATGCTATCTGGGCTAAACTGAATGAGATATACGGTCACGAAAGTGTTGATTGGGCTCATTCCGAAAGCCAATAAGAATAATTTTTTTCTGGAGGTCACAATGAAAAAAGATAATTTTAAAAGAAAATGTTTAATTTATCTATGTGGTATTTCTATTACTATTGGAGTTTTCGGAGTTTCGCATCCACAAGCTGACGGTATACCTAAAACCACAAAACAAAAAATTGAAGATGCAAAAAAAATATGGGAAATAGAAAATCTTTATAAGAAAACAGATGAAAAATCAATGTTAAAACTGAGCCTATTTTTAGAAGATGAGAATAGAGGCATTAGGAGAATTGCTTCGCGGAAACTTGTTTTATTAAACGATAAAAAGGCTGTTAGATATCTAAAAGAAGCTAAAAAGGACGATATGAAAGGTATGTCTAAAATTGCTGATATTCTAATAAAGTTGAAAAATAAGAAAGAGGAAGAAATCTGTGAAGAAATCTTGGCCTTAAAGAAGAATGAAATTGAAATATACGAAAATAAAGTGAAAATTCTGGATTTGGCAAAGAAGAAAGAAGAAAAAGAAAAAATCTTTAGTTTTTTAAGAAAACATAGAATAGAAAGTTCGGGAGACGAGTTCGTTTACATTTTTTGTGAGCGAGGATGGGTTGACCGTCTTCCTGTCGATATGAAAAAATATCCTAAGTTAACAAGGATTGTCAAATATCATCACGAAGTTGCATACATAAGGATAAAAGAAAGAATCAATAAACTGCCGGTGAAAAAAAGAAAAAAGGAATTGGTAAATTTACTAACAAATTGGAGAAGTGTCTTTGAATATGAAGCTGCTATTCGTCTTTTAGCAGAGATAGGCAATGAAATAATTCCCGATATTTTGAAAATGTTTGATGATCCAGCAAATATGCCGCCAAAAATTCCTCCACCTTTCGAGAAAAGTCATACGACTTACCATATTCTTCTTACTGTATTAAAAACTACCCCAGATAATAGGTCACTTAAGAAATTAAATGAACTAGCAAGTAGTAATAACGAATTTATTTCTAAAAAAGCAAGGGAAACTTTAGAGTGGATAAAAAGTGGGGTACCTTATCCCTTTAAGTATGAAAGAGTACTATTAGCCAGTCCGGATGAATACTGATTTGAAGAAATTTTGAGAAATTAAAAGTCAAGAAAATTTTTGCAAGGCCCGTTAAATTTTTGAAAAAGCATAGAAGGAATCAGGTCTTGACATTTGACATTGAATGATTACTTCATCACTGTAATCATTTCTAAAAATCACTGTAATCAATTTTCTCGGAGGAAATTCCATGAAAATCCTAAACATTGATGCCGAAAAATGTAGTGGGTGTCGCTTGTGTGAGCTGGCCTGCGCCTTCAGTAAGGAGAAGAGGATTATTCCTAAGGGTGTTTGGTCCAGTTTTAGCATTAGAGCTGGCATTGCTCCTGACAATGAAATTGATAACTTTATAGAAGTAACATGAAAACGAAAATTTTAATTATTTTAATAGTTTTAATTAGTGTGGGTATTTTAGGGTTTTTTATTTGGAAAAATATTTCTGTTCCTGAAGAAAAATTAAAAGAAGAGGAAGAAGCTCCGCTTGCAGAAGTGGAAGAAGGGGAACCTGGATTTGAATGGTTTCAGACGGGAAATACACGGGCCATAACCCAGCTACAACCCAAGCAATCCCATGAACTCGAAAACAATCGCATTATGAATGGAGCGGGGCAAATGTTGGGTCTTGAAGACGAACCCGACCCGAACGTTCGGAAGCAGGACGTAGATCAGTTCATCGATATAGAAAACAATCTGGGAGTAAAGCGGGTTCGCTTGTCCATTGATTGGTTTGATTGGTGTGAAGTAGAGAAAACCGGGGTATACTCCAAAAATTACATCGACCCCAACTACGATAGAGCAATAACGGGTCTGGCCGACAACGACATAAAAATCACCTACGTCTTGGTCTTTTGGGACGAAACAATCCAAGTTGGAGAAAACTACTATAGGTTCAAGACGGAGGACGAGATACAGCGCTACCTCGATTACGCACAGTTCATCGTTAGCCACTTCAGGGGTCGCATAGAATACTATGAAATACTGAATGAACCGAACGCCGGGTTGGGTATCCATCGAGAGCCGGTAGGCACCCAACAAGATGTAGAAGTAGATGACTACATAAATCTGGTCAGACGTGTCGTCCCCGTCATCCGCCAAGCGGACCCGGAGGCGAAAATCGTGGTTGGAGCTGTCACCGCTTTATTATGTCGTATTGAAGATGTCGCCCGCCTCGACCCATTCGCTCGCGAATACCTTTTCAGCATTCTAGAGTCGGATGTGATGCCTCTGGTGGACGCGGTTTCTTGGCATGCTCTGGGCGGAACGTCACCGGGATATGCGGAGGAGTACTACTACAGCTATCCGGCTATAGTCGAGAATATCAAGGACGTAGCTTCCGCCCACGGCTTTGAGGGTGAATACATAGGCGATGAACTGCATTGGCGGAGCCCCGAAACCCCCCATCCCCATGAATACGATGAATACAGTAAGACAGTAGCTGCGAAATATCTTGCCCGGGGCATCGTGATGCACTTGGGCATGAATTGTTACGCGGGGATCGCCGAGGATCTCTCTCGCCCCCTTAAAAGGAGTGTAGTCCAAAGCCTATCTATACTTATGGCTGGAGCCGAAGCGATAAGTTTGCCGATAGAGATACAGAGCGAGGCAACAAACATAATAAGCTATAGTTTTTCTTTGTCAAATGGCGATAATCTAATAGCACTTTGGACAGATGGTGTAGCAGTTGATGAGGATCCTGGTGTGAAAGCTAATTTAACTTTCTCTGGTTTTAGTAGCAAGGAGATTATAGGTATTGATATTTTAAAT
Organism: bacterium; assembly: GCA_030616365.1. Lineage (GTDB taxonomy): Bacteria > UBP18 > UBA7526 > UBA7526 > UBA7526 > JAUWXM01. The sequence goes on from JAUWXM010000013.1 coordinate 5,309, forward strand.
GGTTATATACAACCCCTAATAACTGAAGGGGATAGTATTAAGGATTTAATTGTCAGAGATTATCCTTTAATACTTCGTATCAGCGAATCCAACAAATGATTGTTGGGTTTTCTACGTCGAATGTGTTAAGATTTAGTTAATGGAAGGTGATATTTTGGAGAAGATTAAGAATTTCATCAAAAGCCCTCGCGTTTTTGCTCCAATTTTGGCATATCTAATTTTGCTGGGCCCAACCCTTTATCTCTACTCGGGCTCTCCACCGGAAACCGAAGTGCAGATTTACAAGGGTGCTTGGTGCTTTTTTATATCTCCCAACCTCTTGGCCGGGCTGAAGGATATAGGGGTGAATACAGTCCAAATCGGGGGTGCTTCTAAAGCTTTCGAATTTCCAGATATAAGAGAGCTTGTAGTCGCTAACATCCAAACCGCCCATAGAAATGGTTTGAAAGTTTTTTTAACTCTGTCGGGGTCCGCGTCGGGGACCCCGACCAAGGAAAAGATATATTTAGAAGATTTGAACTCCAGAATCATCGAGTACGCCAAAATAGCGGAGAGATACGAGGTTGAATTCTTCGCCCCTTTAAATGAGCCAGGCTTTATGAGCAAGTATCCACTTGAAGAAAATAAAGATCCTGAAAAGTGGGCGCAAGAGGTCCTCCCCCAAATAAGAGAGGCTTACCCAGAGTTTGCAAAAAAGCGTGTACTTGAAGAAGATATATATGGTGAGATGTGGGCGCAAGAGGTCCTACCCGGAATAAAAGAGGCTTACCCAGACTTTGCAGAAAAGTATCCACTTGTAAAAAATGTAGATGCTGAGAAGTGGGCGCAAGATATCCTCCCCAGAATAAAAGAGGTTTACCACGGTGAGGTCATTTGGAGGGCAGATGAATTATATTGGTCCACAGACTACTCAGGATATGATTACATTGGATTTACCGTCAGCCCAATCGGCGTGGGGCTAGAAGAGTATCCTCAATATATTGACAGAGCATTGGATGAAGCTCTTGAAATTGCGGAAAGGGACAATTGCAAAGGAGTCATGATTGCCGAATCTTTCGCGTGGGAGTCGGTGCCCGGACATAGTGAAGAAGAAGTTGTGAGGGCCTTTGAGATACCCTTTGAAAGGGGAGAGAATAAAGCCGTTGGATTTTTCCCTAACTTCGGGGAGTTTACCATGTCAAGAAAGGTAATGGAGATGATTAGCAGATGGTACAAAGAAATACTATGAAATCAGAACTAACAAAAAGGAGAATTACGATACTTGGGGTAATCATCGCTGTGATCATCTTTGTAATCGCCTTTTGTACCTACGGCGCCAGGGGACCTATGGCATTGGTTATGTTCCCACCCGTCATACTTGAGGTGCTTTTTCCTATTCTGGTGTTTTTGCCCGTCCCAGCCATTTTGTTATTGATATCTGCCGGACTCGGGGCAATCGTGGTCTGGGCATTCTGTAGGGGGGACTTAAAACGAGTGCTCTCCACCTGGTCAGCCATAGCATTGCTTGCGTTTGCAGCAGGTATATCTATGGTGTTTTCCCCCACCTTGAAGGTGATTTTCACCTCTGTATGGCTTTTGCCCGGAGAGTTTCTGTTATCGATATGGTTTTTACCCGGAGCTTTTTTATTATCGATATTTACCGGGGTCGGGGCAATCGTGATTTCTCCATCCTACAGGCAAGACTTAAGGCAAGTTTTGAAGCTCATCAAATTCACATTCGGAGCAATAGTGCTTTCAACATTTCTCTGGACAGGTTTGTATGCCATACCGCGCATTCTCACGTTTCTTGTCGCGGGCTTAATCCTCGTTTATCTGTACTGGTTCGGCAAAAAGCGTGGATTGTTGTTAAGGATACTTGGTCCAGTTTTTGCGTTAGAGCTAGCATTGCTCTTAACAATAAATCTAATAATTTTATAGAGGCAAGCATGAAAATCTTAAACATCGATGCCGAAAAGTGTAGCGGGTGCCGGCTCTGCGAGCTGGCCTGTGCCTTCACTAAGGAGAAGAGGATTATCCCCATTCTGGGGAGGGTAAATGTCTTCCAGAATTATGCTTGGGGATTGAGCGTTCCTGTGGTCTGCACCCAATGCGAGGAGGCGCCCTGCATCAAGGTCTGTCCCACAGAGGCCTTATACCGCGACCCGGAGACGAATGTTGTCAAGGTGAAGGAGGAGAAATGTATCGGGTGTAAACTCTGCGTCTCTGCCTGTCCCTATGGAGCGGTGGTCTTTATCCCTGAGAAGAAGACAGTTATTAAGTGCGACCTCTGCGATGGAGACCCGGTCTGCGTCAAGTTCTGTCCCACCGGCGCATTAAAATACGAAGAGCCAGTAAAAGCAACTCTCTCCAAAAGAAGGGAGCAGGCGGAGAAGATTTGGGAGGTATTATGACTAAAATACTAGTAGTGGATATTGAAAAGTGTTCTGGATGTCGGATATGTGAAGTGGCCTGTTCCTGGTTTCATGAGGAGGAGTTCAATCCTGCTAAAGCAAGGCTATCCATCGTTTCCTGGAAGAAGGCGGCCATCAGCTATCCCATGATCTGTGAGCAGTGCGAGAAGGCTCCCTGCAAGGAGGTCTGTCCCACAGATGCCATCTACAAGGACGAGGAAAGCGGGGCCTGGAAGGTGGATGAAGTCAAGTGCATCGGCTGTAAATTCTGTATCCAGGTCTGTCCCTTAGGAGCTATCTCCTTCTTTGAAGAGAAGCGAGGAGCGATAAAGTGCGATCTCTGCGATGGTGATCCCCAGTGTGTCAAGTTCTGTCCCATGGATGCCATTGAGTTCGTGGAAGAGGATAAGGTAGGACTGAAGAAGAAGCGCATCTCAGCCGAGAAACTCTTCGCCACTATGCAGGAGATACCCAAATAGGGTAACGGTTAGGGTTAGGAAGCCCGTATCGTTGAGGGGTTACGGTTACGTAACCGAAAAACGTGACCGAAACGGGCATCGTAACCGATAGACGAATTACGATTTAGATTTAGGAGGCTTATTATGGCTGATGGTTATGCTGGTAAATATCTGAGGGTTGATTTGACGAAGGAGAAGTTCACTATCCTGCCCACACCTGAAGAATGGAAGCGAAAGTATCTCGGCGGGGTAGGAATGGGTGCTAAGATTATGTGGGATGAGGTGCCTCCAGAGGTCAAACCCCTGTCCCCCCAGAATAGGATCATCTTCGCCACTGGCCCGGTGAATGGGACATTATTTCCTCCTTCAGGAAGGTATGAGGTCATCTCCCGGTCTCCCCTAACTGGCTGGTGGGCTCACGCCTCTGCTGGTGGATTCTTCGGCCCGGAGATGAAATATGCCGGATATGACCTGATTATCATTCAAGGGAAAGCAAAGAAACCGGTCTATTTACATATCGATAATGACTTAATTGAACTAAAAAGTGCCAGACATCTCTGGGGGAAGAACGTCATAGAGACTACCGACCGGATTATGGAGGACCTTAAAGACCCCGATGTCAAAGTGGCGGCAATAGGCCAGGCGGGTGAGAACTTGGTGAGGTATTCCTGCATTATGAGCGATTACTTCCGCGCCGCAGGAAGGACTGGTTTAGGCGCTGTCTTAGGCTCTAAAAACTTAAAGGCCATCGCTATAAGGGGAACCAAGGGAATAAAGATCGCCAATAAAGAAAAGTTCAACAAATTATTGGAGGATGCCTTTAGGCGCCACTCGCCAGAAGGAAGATACTGGGAGTATATCGAGAGTTTTCGCAAGTATGGAACATTCTCCTTGACTGATTGGGAGAATGCTATCGGAAGATTACCCACCAAGAACCACTGGACGGGCTACTTTGAGAACGCCGAGGAGACCATTGGGATGGAACCCATGAGGAAGAGGCATTATAAGAGGCATGCCTCTTGTTTCGGTTGCGGTATCCAGTGTAAGTATTCCTCTGTTGTCAAAGAAGGGAAGTATGCTGGAACAGAATCGGAAGGACCGGAGTATGAGACGGTGGAGGGCTTCACTTCCAACTTCTTATCCACGGATACCAGTGCTCTAATCCGGGCCAATTACCTCTGCAATATCTACGGTATGGATACCATCTCAGTAAGTCATAGCATTTCCTGGGCCTATGAGAGCTATGAGCATGGCCTTTTAACTAAGGAAGATACTGATGGTAGAGAATTAATTTGGGGCGAAGATGGAATGGATGATGTTATTGAATTATTGGAAGAGATCCCTTTCCGAAAGACAAAGTTCGCCAGTCTCCTGGCAGAAGGTTCAAGGGAGGCAGCGCGTAGAACAGGCAAAGGCTCCGAGGCCTATGCCATTCATGTCAATGGACTGGAAGCAAGTGGTCAGGATGGAAGGCCCCATAAGTCCTTAGGATTAACCTATGCTATCAATGTCCGGGGGGCGGATCACCTAACCTCCCTTTCCAGCCTCGATGAGTTAGGTTATAAAGAGGAAATTAAGAGAAGGTACAAGAAGGAGACAGTTAATATCTTGGCCGATAGATGGGATGAGAAGTTAAAAGGCTATCTTGTGGCCGATATGGAGGAATTATACGCCCTCTGTGACTCTGCTCTATTATGCAAGTATGGTGTTATGTGGCCTCCCATCTATTACCATCAGGACTTTGGGAAGATTATCTCGGCCATCACCGGCTTTACAGAATATGAAGACCCAAAGAACTTAAGTAAATTGGCTAAGAGAATCTGTCATCTCAGAAGATGCTTCAATGTCAGGCTCGGCTGGTCGAAGAAGAACGATGCCTTACATCCCCGGTTTACAGAGGAGCCCATGCCCACTGGCCCAGCCAAGGGACAAGTAGTTCACCTGGAACCCATGCTGAGGGAGTATTATCAGGTAAGAAAGTACGATTGGAAGACCGGCTATCCTACCAAAAAGGAATTGGAAGAGGTCGGTTTGGAAGATGTAGCAAAGGAACTCAAAAAGAGAAAGAAATTAGTTCCGGTATATAGAGGTAAGAAAGCCTTCCAGATCAGAAAGTAAACACGAATAAACATAAATAAGGCAAGAACACAAATCGTCACAAATAAAAAAGAGGATACAAATACAGTCAGGATCAGAGATAGGCTAATTCGCACGAATTAGCCTATGGTAGATTTGTTTTAAATTATTGGATTTTCCTAGAAATTTTTTGGTGATCAAGTGGGAAAGATTGATAAAGTTATAACGAGGTATAAGAAAGAGAAGGGAGGGCTGGTGCCCCTTTTACAGGATATAATGAGAGAATATGGCTATCTTCCAGAAGGAACCTTAAAGAGGATTGCTCAGGAGTTAGATATTCCTCTCTCCCGGGTCTATGGTCTGGCCACCTTCTATAGGTCCTTTAGCCTTACTCCTCGGGGGAAGCATCTGATAAGCGTCTGTCTGGGAACTGCCTGTCATGTGAGAGGGGCTCCGCGGATTGTGGAGAAATTAGAAAGGGATTTAAGAATAAAGGCGGGAGAAACGACCAAGAATCTGAAATTCACCTTAGAGACGGTCAATTGCTTAGGAGCCTGCGCCTTAGGCCCTTTGATAGTTATTGATGGCAAATACTATGGTCGCCTGAACTCTACCAAGATGGATAAAGTTCTGAAAGAGTATCTTAAATGAAGTTAAAGAGACCATCTGATTTAGTGAAAGCGAGAAAGTCGATTCAGTCTCGCTATGACCCAAAAAAGACCTGCGTCACTGTCTGCTGTGGGACAGGATGTATTGCATCTGGTGCCCATGATGTAGCAGAGGCCTTTAAGAAAGAGATTGGCAAAAGAGGCTTGAGACCCAGAGTAAATCTCAGGATAACCGGATGCCATGGTTTCTGTGAAAAAGGACCATTGGTAGTCATCTATCCCAAAAGAACATTCTATCAAAGGGTAAAAGTGGGGGATGTAAAGGAAATCATCTCCCAAACCATTCTTAAAGGAAAGATAATCGAACGTCTCCTCTATGTCGACCCCGTAACAAAAAAGAAAATTATCTATGAGGACGAAATTCCTTTCTACAAAAAGCAAAGGAGACTTATCTTCGGTAATAACGGGAGGATTGACCCTACCAAGATAGGTTATTACATCGCCCTGAATGGCTATACGGCCCTTGCTAAAGTACTCTATAAAATGAGTCCTCAACAAGTAATCGATGAGATAAAGAGGTCCGGCCTTAGAGGCAGGGGAGGGGCCGGCTTTCCTACGGGGGCGAAATGGCAACTTTGTAGAGAACAGAAAGAGAAACCGAAATATATCATCTGTAATGCAGATGAGGGAGACCCGGGCGCCTTCATGGACCGTAGTCTCCTGGAGGGAAATCCCCATTCTGTCTTGGAAGGGATGATCATCGGGGCCTATGCCATTGGAGCCGAGGAGGGATATATCTATGTGCGCAATGAATATCCTTTAGCAATAAAACATCTCCAGATAGCCTTAAAACAGGCGCAGGATTGGGGATTAGTGGGTAAGAATATCTTGGGCACTAATTTTAGTTTCAGGATTAAGATAAATAAAGGAGCCGGGGCCTTTGTCTGTGGTGAGGAGAGCGCCTTGATAGCCTCCATTGAGGGAAGGATTGGGGAACCCCAACCCCGTCCTCCTTTCCCGGCAGAGAGTGGTCTCTGGGAAAAGCCCACCAATATAAATAATGTTAAGACCTGGGCCAATGTCCCTCTGATTATTAATAAGGGAGCCAAATGGTATTCGAGGATAGGGACCAAGACCAGTAAAGGGACCATGATTTTCTCTTTAGTGGGAAAGATTAATAATACCGGATTAGTCGAAGTGCCTATGGGTATTAGTTTAAGGAAGATGGTCTATGAGATCGGGGGTGGTATCCCTAACGGGAAGAGGTTCAAGGCCGTTCAGACTGGTGGCCCTTCTGGGGGTTGTATTCCGGCAAGCTTGATCGATCTTCCCGTTGATTATGAGAAGTTGACCGAGGTAGGCTCCATGATGGGTTCTGGCGGTATGGTGGTCATGGATGAGGATACCTGCATGGTCAATGTAGCCAAGTACTTCCTCTCCTTTACCCGGGATGAATCCTGTGGGAAGTGCACTCCCTGCCGGGAAGGAATAAAGCAAATGTATGGAATCTTAGATGGTATTACCAGAGGGAAAGGGAAGGAATCTGATCTGGGACTTCTGAAAGAGTTGGCAGAGATAGTAAAAGACTCCTCCCTCTGTGGACTGGGCCAGACGGCACCCAACCCGGTCCTTACCACCTTAAGATACTTTAGAGATGAATACTTAACCCATATTAGAGATAAGAGATGTCCGGCTGGTGTCTGTCAAGACCTGATTCGTTATTCGGTCATTAAAGAAAACTGCATTGGTTGCCAGCTCTGTAATAAGGTCTGCCCTACGAAAGCGATAAGTGGAAAGAAGAAAGAGCTTCAGAAGATTGACCAGAAGAAGTGTATCAAATGCGGTGCCTGCTATGATGCCTGTAAGTTTGAGGCGATAGGAGTAGAGTAGGAAATCAATGCAAAGTGCAAAATTAGCAATGAAAAATGAAAAAGTAACAAAGATGGTTAAATTGACGATTAATAATAAGAAGATGGAGGTTGAGGAGGGGACTACCCTTTTGGAGGCGGCTCAGAAGTTGGGTATTGAAATCCCCACTCTCTGTCATCATTCAGCGCTTAAGCCCTATGGTGCCTGTCGGGTCTGTCTGGTAGAGGTCATTAAGGGCTCCAAAGTGGGACTGGTCGCCTCCTGCACCTACCCCGCGGAAGAAGGACTGGTGGCTAAGACAGATACTAAAAGGGTAAAAAGAGCCCGGCGCCTGAGCATTGAACTTTTGTTGGCTCGTTGTCCCACCTCAGAAAAAGTAAGAGAACTCGCCTTAAAGTTAGGGGTAAAGAAAACCAGATTTAAGGAAGAGAAGGAAGAATGTATCCTGTGTGGTCTCTGTGTCCGAGTCTGTGAGGAGATGATTGGCAAGAGTGCCATCAGTTTTATTAACCGGGGAGCAGATAGAGAGGTAACCACTCCCTTCAAAATAGAATCTTCAGAGTGCATCGGTTGTGGGGCCTGTGCCTATCTCTGTCCCACAGAAGTGATAAAGATCGAGGATGTTATAAAATATAGAAAACTGGACTTCTGGAATACCAAACTGGAACTAAAAAAGTGTAAGGTTTGCGGTAGATACTTTATTCCCACAGTAGAATTAAAATATCTTAAAGAAAAAATAAAATCCTTTGAGGAAATAGAATTACCAGAAGAGGTCCTTGAGGTCTGTCCCAAGTGCCGAAGAAGAATCCTCTCTGACAAGATGAAAGAATTCATTGGAGGTTGAAATGGAAAAGAAAGTTAGAGGACGACCGGGGGGAATCATTGCCTTTGGTGTCGTAGCCATTCTCTTCGCCGGAATAGGTTTATTTCAAGGTATACCACTTCTAATTGGCATGATTCAGAAATCGCCCCAATGGACCACGGTTATCAGTCTTACCCCTCTTCCTCTCTCATACTTCAGGGTAAGCGCTACAATAGGGATTATCATAAGTACGGCACTTCTAGTTTCTGGTATCGGACTATTAAAGATAAAGAACTGGGCGCGTAAATTAGTTCTTGGGATATCAGCTGTTATCATACTGCGTAATCTTGTTAGTTTCATTATAGGATTGACTATGCCGGCGAATCCCGCGTGGACAACCCTCAGAGGCAGAGGAATTCTGATATTTGTCATGTTCGTGGGCTCTATTTTCTATATTCTAATTCTCTGGTACTTCAATCGAACAAGGGTAAAAAAACAATTTCAAAAATTACAATAAGACTATTAAAATAGTAGTAATTTTTTGCGTCTTTGCGTTTAAGTGCCAAGTCGCTAAAGTTTAAAACAAAGACGCCAAATTATTTTGGCGCTTTAGCAAACTTTTAGCGCTTTAACGTTTAGCGCTTTGGCGATTGCAAAGGAGGAAAGAAGATGGGAATCCTGATTGAGAAGGGAACGGTAATTACTTTAGGAAAAGAGATTAAGGTCATTCAAGATGGAGCAGTTTATATTGAAGGGAACGCGATTAAGGAAGTGGGGAAGATTGAGGAAGTGAAGTCCAAAGTCCAAAGTCCAAAGGCCAAAGTCATTGACGCTAAGGGGAAGATAGTAATGCCGGGATTGATTAATACTCATCACCATCTCTATTCTACCTTTGCCCGAGGAATGGCCATTCCAGGAGAGCCAGCTAAAAACTTCGTTGAAATACTGGAGAAACTTTGGTGGCCATTGGATAAGACATTGAATAAGGAAGATATCTACTATAGCGCTCTAATTCCATTAATAGAATGCGTGAGGAATGGAACCACTACTATCATCGACCATCACGAGAGCCAGGCCTATCAATTGGGGGGTCTGGATGAATTGGAAAAGGCAGCCAAAGAGATCGGCATTCGTTCCTGTCTCTGCTTAGGGATATCGGATAGGTATGATAAGGGTAAGGAAGGATTGAAAGAGAGCGAACGCTTCTTGAAGAAAGTCCAAAGCCCAAAGTCCAAAGTCCAAAGTCAGGATAATCTGATTTCTGGAATGGTTGGACTACATGCCTCCTTTACTGTAAATGATGATACCGTAGAAAAAGCAGTGGAACTTGCCAGGAAGTATGATGTGGGAATCCATGTTCACTGTGCAGAGGATAAAGCAGACGAAGAAGATAGTGTGAAGAAGTATGGGAAGCGGGTAGTGGAGCGCTTCAAGGATAAAGGGGTGCTTGGACCAAAAAGCATCCTGGTTCACGGTGTTCACCTCGATGGGAAGGAGATGGACATCTTGAAAGAGACCGAGACCAATCTGGTCCATAATCCAGAGTCCAATATGAATAATGCTGTGGGCTGGGCGGATGTGCTAAAGATGCTGGAGAAGGGAGTCATGGTTGGTCTGGGAACGGATGGGATGTCAAGCGATATGCTTTCCCAGATGAGATGCGCCTATCTCATCGCCCGGAATGAAAGAAAAGACCCCCGAGTGGCCTTTATGGAAGCTCCGAAGATGCTATTGGAGAATAATCCAGAGATTGTCAGTCAAGTGGCATCCTTTGGAAAGTTAGGGGAGATATCGGTAGGCTCTTTGGCCGATGTGATACTCATCGATTATCTTCCACCCACGCCTTTGAATGAGAATAACTTCCTGGGACATTTGATTTTTGGTCTGGTGGATGCTACAATAGATACTACCATTGTCAATGGTAAAATCTTAATGAAAAATAAGAGTTTGGTAGGTATTAACGAAGAAAAAATAACTGCCAAATCCCGAGAGTTGGCCCAAAAACTCTGGAGTCGTTTCTAACGCCAAGACGCCAAATATTCACTAAGACGCCAAAATTTTGCGCTTTTGCGTTTGGCGCTTTAGCGGTTGCAAGGAGGGAGAAATGAAGAATAAAAAGAAGGTATTAGAGAACACCATTAAGAGGTGTCGGGAGAGAGATATTATTCTTCCTACTTATGAGGAGATGAGGCATCCGGAGAAGGTTCCTCAGGGCATTAAGGATGAACTAAAGAATATCGGTCTCTGGGATTTACATTCCCGAAATATGTTTAGAATTACTTGGAAAAATGAACCAGTGAAATCCGGTGGTGGATTCGGTGGGGTAAACTATATGGAACTCCCCAAAGAAATAACTGGAGTAAAGGCCAGGATACTTATCCTTCTTGGTAAATGGTTTCCTACCGGTTCCCATAAGGTGGGAGCGACCTTCGGACCCTTAGTATCCCGTTTAGTAAAAGGAGAATTCGATCCCACTACTCAGAAGGCGTTATGGCCTTCAACCGGAAACTACTGTCGGGGAGGGGCCTACGATGCCTACCTTCTTGCTTGCCCCTCTATTGCCGTATTGCCGGAGGGGATGTCTAAGGAAAGGTTTGAATGGCTGAAAAAAGTGGGTTCTGAAATCTATGCTACTCCAGGGGTAGAATCGAATGTAAAGGAGGTCTACGATAAGAGTGCCGAACTGAAGAGAGAGAGGCCAGATGAGGTGGTGGTTCTAAATCAATTTGATGAGATAGGGAATCCCCTCTGGCACTATGTGGTTACTGGTCAGGCTATAGAAGAGGTCTATGAAAAGGAAAAGAAAAAGGATCAAAGACTTAAGGCACTATTCTTAACCCAAGGCTCGGCAGGAACCCTGGGTTGCGCCGATTACTTAAGAGAGAAGTTTCCAACTATAAAGGTCTGCGCCGGGGAGGCCTTGCAGTGCCCCACGCTCTTATTTACAGGATATGGTGGCCACAGGATCGAAGGGATTGGTGATAAACATGTCCCCTGGATACACAATGTAAAGAATATGGATATGGTAGCAGATATAGATGATGAACAATGTATGAGAATTTTGAGACTCTTTAACGAGCCAGAGGGAAGGAAGTATTTGAAGAAGAAGGAGATTAACCCAGAGATTGTGAATAGCCTCGATCTCCTTGGTATCTCATCTATTGCCAATATCATTGGCTCCATTAAGATGGCCAAGTACTATGAGATGAACGAGAAAGATATCATCTTTACCATTGCCACAGACTCCATGGAGCTCTACCAGACTAGAATAAAGGAATTACAAAAAGAGAAGGGCAAGTATACGGAGTATGATGCTGCGGCTGACTTTGATCATTGTCTAATGGGCATCAGTATAGACTGGATGTTAGAGCTTTCCTATTGGGACAAAAGAAGGATGCATAACCTGAAATACTTCACCTGGATAGAACAGCAGGGCAAGGATGTGGAGGAATTAGACCGCCAGTGGTATGATGATAATTACTGGAAAGAGAAATTCAATTCCTGGAAAGAGTGGGATAAGCTCATAAAGGAATTCAACGAGAAGACAGGACTGTTGAAGAAATATCAGAAGTAGAAAAGTAACAAGATACAAGAAACAATAACCAAACAATATCCAAATTTCAATCACCAAACAGTTTGGACAATGCTTAATTATTTATGCTCTCTCCAATGCCAGCAAAGCGCATTGAGTATTGGTGATTGGTTATTGGGATTTGTTTGCCCGTCCTCCGCAGTAGCAGTGCAACTGCTACGGAGGATGGATATCTTGTCTCTTGGTTATTGGTTATTTGATGAAAAAAATGGTTGATGCTAAAGAAATTATTCAAGCGGCGCAAAGTTACAAAAAGAAGCTGATTGGATTTCTGCGGGAGATCATTGCTATTCCCAGTCCTTCTGGGGAAGAGAAAAAGGTTGCCAAGCGCATCGCTCGGGAGATGAGAAGGGTGGGATTCGATGAGGTTTTCATCGACGAACTGGGAAGTGTTGTAGGAAAAATTGGTAAGGGAAGAATTAAAATCCTCTACGATGCTCACATAGATACCGTTGATATCGGAGATAGAAAGAAGTGGTCCTTCGATCCCTACAAGGGAAAGAATAAGAAAGGGATTATCTATGGCCGGGGAGCCTGCGATGATAAAGGCTGCGTGGCATCCATACTCTATGGAGGGAGACTGATCAAGGAGTTGGGGTTAGCAGGAGACTATACTCTATACTTTACAGCGAGCGTAAGAGAAGAGATTCACGAGGGCTTGGCCCTAAGCCGCATTATAGAGAAAAGAAGAATTAGACCAGATTATGTCCTCATCGGGGAGCCTTCTAACCTGAATATAGGCTATGGTCATAAGGGAAGGATAGAACTTAAAATTACTACTAAAGGTAAATCCTGTCATGCTGCTACTCCGGGAAGAGGCAAGAATGCTATCTATGGGATGGCACCCATTATCTCCAGAATAGAGAGACTGAATAAGAAATTAAAAGCAAAAGAACCTCTGGGGAAAGGAATGATTGCAGTAACCAGGATTGAGACAGAGAATACCTCTCTAAATACTATTCCTGATGATTGCGCTATCTATCTTGATAGAAGAACGACCTTGGGAGAGACGAAAGGGAAAGTAATTAAGGAATTGAAATCTCTTCTGGGTGGTTCAAGGGCTAAGGTAGAGGTTCTCAAACATGAGAATGGGGATGAGAGATACTATCCCGGGTGGATATTAGATGAAGACCATCCTCTAATTTTGGCCGGGATTGAGACGTGCAGGACTTTATTTGGCAAAAAGCCTAAGATAAGGACCTGGCCCTTCTGTACCAATGGTTCCTATACTATGGGGATGAAGAGAATACCCACTATGGGTTTTGGTCCCGGTGACCCAAGATATGCCCATGCTATAGATGAGAGAATAGCAATAGACACCTTAGTACCGGCGGTCTCTTTCTATGCTCTATTTCCTTTTATTCTTTCTGCTTGACCCCGCACCTTTTTAGCATTCATGTTGACTTTTTAAAATAATTTTTTACGGCTTCTTGAATATATAAAAGGTACGGGGTTGACAAGAGAGGGTAAATTCAATATAATTTTATAAGAGTAAGAATTTAATTTAGCGCTTTGACGTCAGAAAGGAGGTAGAAGGAATGAAGACGAACAAATTCTTGGGACGCGATTGGATCGATGCGGAGTTGGATTATTCCAAGGAAGAATGGGAAACCATGAGTGATGTGGGGTTGGAACTAAAACGACGCTGGGCAATGGGAGAAGACCATTCACATCTTCTTAAGGGCAAAACTCTTTTTACCATGTTCTTCAACCAGTCCCTTCGCACCCGGAGCACTTTTGCAGCAGGGATTCAGCAATTAGGAGGATTTCTTGTTGACCTGGAACCGAGCAAAACCTA
>JAUWXM010000005.1 GCA_030616365.1 bacterium
TGCCTTAAAATGGTACTTTTTCAGAATGGGATAGGCATAAGTGAAGTTATCCTTATAGCCATCATCAAAGGTGAGAAGCACCGACTTCTCTGGAAGAATTCTTCTTTTTCTGACAACCCCTAATAGCTCATCTGGTGAGATAGTCTGATACCCTTTACCAGAAAGATATTCCATCTGGCTGGCAAACCTTTCCGGGCTTATTCTATACTTCTCTTTCTTGCCTGGACTGACTTTATGATACATGAGAACAGGAATTCTCATCCCTTCCTTTTCTCCCATAATCTAGCATACTTACTGAAAGTATAGAAGGAATGGCAGAGGGCTAGGACTAAGCCGTGAATACCGTCTAAGAAGCCCCTTTTTATAATATACATCTTGAAGAAGGTGAAAGGTGGGTGAAAGAAAACCTGATGCCATCCTGCTCTTCTTCCCCTCTCTTCTATGGTCAATTTAGCATATTTATCCATCCTCTTCAGGTATTCACCTATGGACTTGGCAGTGAAGTGCTCTATTGGACCTTTAAGATAATCCTTCTTACCTTCTATCTGCACCGCTTCATGAACCATCCGCTCAGTGAACTTTCCTTTCCCCTTTTTAAAGAGCCTGAGATGATAGTCTGGATACCAGCCAGAGTGTCTAATCCACTTTCCCAGGAAGTAGGCTTTATTGGGAATGTAATAGCCGTTATATTCTTTTTTTTGAATGGCCTCTTTTATCTCTTGGACCAGTTCCTTGGTAACCCGCTCATCAGCATCGATATTCAATGCCCATTCTCCAGTCGCCTTCTCCAAAGCGAGGTTCTTCTGCCTCCCGTATCCCATCCATTTCTTCTGGAATATCTTATCCGTATATTCCTTGGCAATCTCTACTGTCTTATCATTAGAAAAGGAATCAACGATGATAATCTCATCTACCCACTTTACACTCTCCAGACAATCCCTGATATTTTTTTCTTCGTTCTTAGTGATAATGATTACAGAGAGCTTAGTCATCTCTTTCCTCAATCAGTTGATAAGAACCTTTCGCTGTCGCTCAAGAACCTTGTTTTCTCACTTCGCTCGAAAATAAGTTGATAAGTTCTTGTCAACTGGTTTTTAGATATGTTTTAGCTGCTTGAAAGACATCCTCTACTCTAATCTCCTTAAAGCAGGTCAACTTCTCACATTTCCTTCTGAAGCAGGGGCTGCAGGGAACTTTCTTATAGATGATGCTACAATCCTTCTTTCTCCAGGGGCCAGTCTTCTGGGGATCGGATGAGCCAAATAAAGCAATAATGGGCGTCTTAATAGTGGAGGCGATCTGTAGGGGACCACTATCATTAGTAATAAAGAGGTGACATCTCTCGATTAGTGCCCTAAGCTGCTTAAGGGATGTCTTTCCTGCCGCATTTATTGGATTAGCGGTCATCTTATCTATAATCTTCTGAATAAGAGGAAGATCGTTCTTTTCCCCCAAGAGAACTACTCTGGCTCTATAACTTTTTATTAAACGATCTGCTAAGGTAGCGTATCTCTCAGGAAACCATCTCTTGGCGGGACCAAAATAGGCACCAGGAAAGATACCGATGAGTGGATCGCCCTCTTTGCGGCCATTCTCGATTAGAAAATTTCCCGCCCATGCTTTGGCCTCCCTATTTTCGGCCATGAAGACTTCTTTTCCTTCTATTTCCACTCTTAAGGCCTTTATTAATCCCAAGAAGAAGTCTACCTCATGTTGAGTCCCTTTAGAACGTTTAACTACCTTAGTTAAGAGAAGATTGCGTAGGCTATGGGAATATCCTACCCTCTCCAGAATCCTTGCCAGATAGAAGAGGATGGCTGGTTCATAAGAGGTGGACTGCATAATGATTCCTAAGTCAAATTTCTTCTCCTTTAAGGTTCTAATGAGTTTCATCCTCTCTTTTAGGCTTCCTTTTCGTTTATAAATAATTAACTCATTAATGTTCGGGTTTCCCTGGTATATCTCGGCTACCTTCTCCGGAGTTAGAAGACTAATCTTTGCTTTTGGAAAACCACTTCTCAGGGCAGAGAGGGCAGGAGTTATAAAAATGGCATCCCCCACCCAGTTTACTCCCTTTACCAATATTTTCTTATATTCCATATTCTACATTCGCGAAAATTCGCGTCCTTATATTTATCGGTCAAGGTCTATTCGCGTTTATTCGCGTTTCCAGGATTTCTTGGCCTTTGGTAATCTTCAGTTTTATCCTTAAGACCAAGATGGATTCATTCGCAACCAATGGCTCAAGACGCACTCCATCCTTCTGGGTAGTAATGATGAGACAGCCCCTGGCCTTAGTGCTAATCTCTTTCAGGTCTTCTTTGGTATAGAGATGGTGGTCGGGATAGCGAAGCCTCTTCATAATTATTGCCTTCAAGTCTTTCAATGTCTTTTCAAAGGACTCTGGATGGGCGATGCTCGATAAAGCAAGGACCTCTTTATTCTCTATAAATTCTAAATCGAGCCTCCTCTTGCTCTTCAAATCTTCTAAGTAGCAAGGAGCATGGATGCTCTCCAGAATAGGAGTAAAAGGGTTAATACTCCTTATGCTATTCTTCAAACCCTCTAAATTCCCTGTCTGATCCGTTCTGGTCAAGACGAAGAGGTCTGCCCTCTTAAGACTTCTCAATGGCTCTCTCAAAATCCCCCGAGGAAGAAGAAATCCGTTGCTGAAGGGGTTGAGGCTATCAATGAGCAGAATATCCAAATCGCGCTCCAACTTCTGGTACTGGAAGCCATCATCTAAGATAAAGGCCTCTGTGTCAAAATTAGATAGGCAGTAATTCCCACTCGCCATGCGATTCCTTCCCACGACTATGGGAACGCCTGATAAGTTTTGAGCCAAGAGGTACGGCTCATCCCCAGCCTCTTTTGCTGAAAGCAGGATTTCCTTCCCATCTGAGACTACCCTTACTGACTTTGGACTTTGAACTTTGGACTTTGGACGACTTTTATATCCCCTACTCAGTATGGCTACTTTTCTTCCCTTTTCTTGAAGAAGTCTTGCTATTTTCTCAACCACAGGAGTCTTTCCCGTTCCCCCTACAGTCAGATTTCCAACGCTAATCACCTTTGCCTTTAATTTTACCCTCTTCAAAATTCTTATGCGATAGAGAAGCCGAATAATTTGAAGACTCAGATAGTATATCCCGGATAGAATCAAAAATATAAGGCGCAATGAAGAAGCAAAGGCACCCTTTCTCTCATCCGAAATAATACTCAACAAATACTTCTGCATTTTCAGTTTTACTTTCCTACTCTTCTACTCTTTTACTTTCCTACTTTTCTGGTGGCTTGCTCTTCCACCTATTATGCATCCACCACCACTGGGAAGGGTATTTTCTAACATACCTTTCGATGACCCTGGTAAGTCTTTGGGTATTGGTTATCAAATCTTTCTCTTTATCTCCAGTATTAACTAAAGGGACCTCAGGCTCTATAATTAATCGATGTCTCTTTCTTCCTTCTCTAATAATGTACATGGGCACCAAAGGGGCCCCGGTTCTCTGGGCAAAGACTACTGGGGCAGCGGGAGCAGAAGCCGGTCTTCCAAAGAAATCAACGAATACTCCTTCTTTCCCGGCATTCTGATCGATGGGAATGATGAGAACTTCCTCTCTCTTCAGCGAAGCCAGGGCTCTCTTGACCGCCAGGCTCTTTGGCTTAGGAAGAACGGTTCCCATATTTGAGCGGTCGCGCAACTGCTGCATGAACCGGGCCACTCTCTTATCCTTGGGAACTTTAGCTATAACACTCGCCGGATAGCCTTCGTTGACTATTTTTTGTAAAAGAAGAGTAATATTTCCGATATGACCTATAATTCCAATCGTCCCTTTTCTCTTAGCTAAGGCCTTATCCAGATTCTCCTTTCCCTCCATGGCCAAGAGATAGGCATACCTCTTCCCATACTCCATTACCCGGAGCATCTCGAATCCACCTTGAGCAATGTGGCAATAGTTCTCTTTTATTATTCTCTTTAATTCTTGGGGAGGTTTTTCTTTTCCCAGGGCCATCTTGATATTCTCCAGCCCTATCTTACGATGTCTGCGGTCAACATAATAAGCCAAGCGACCCAGACATCTTCCTCCCCAGAGAAGGAGATTAAGGGGAAGGAGCTTTACGGGAAGAAGGATGCTATATAGGACAAGCCCTCCCGCACCATATCTTATCTTATCCCTTAGCTTTTTGCGCATTCATCTCCTCTCTGCCCTTGGCCAGCCCCCGCCACCTCTTATAGATCCAGAAATATTGGTTAGGATACTTCCTCACATAATCCTCAATGATCTTGGTAAACTTCTGGGTATTGATTAAGATATCTTTCTCCTTATTTCCCGTCAGTTCTAACTCTACTGGTGAATCGATGACTATAGTATACCCCTCATTCCCTTTCTTTCGCACTATAAACATAGGTAGGAGGGTAGCGCCGCTTCTCTTTGCCAGGATGACTGTTCCCGGGGCAGTAGCTGCTGGTTGGCCGAAGAAGTCTACCCAGATCGCCCCCTTATCTTCAAAGAAATTCCTATCCTGCTGAAGGAAGAGAATCTTATTCCCTTTTAACCATCTTAATGATTCCTTTACCGCTCTATGGGCGGGCAGGGCAGGAATGGAATGGACGTTCAGTCTTCTCTGCATATCCTTAATGAGTCGGGCTACCTTCTTATCCCGAACTTCCCGATAGAGAACGCCGAAGGGGTAACCTTCCTGGACCAGTTTAGTGCCCATAAGCATGAAATTTCCCAGATGACCACTTATGGTCATCACTCCCTTTCCTTTTGCTAAGGCCCTATCCAGGTTTTCTCTTCCCTCTATGGTGAACATGCTATCAATAGTTTCTTGGGAGAGGCGATAACAGCGAAGTAGTTCCACTGCATACCTGGTCACATTATGGTAAATCCTTTTAGCAATCCTTTTTAATTCTTCCTGAGATTTTTCTTTACCAAAGGCGAGATTTAAATTTTTGAAGACCGTATGATGGTAGAGCCTTATGAGCCAGGCAAAGTTGGCGATTCCCCGGGTAAAAAGATAGGCCATCCTCCAGGATATAGCATTTAGCAGCCAGATGGTAAACTTCAAAAGTACTCTATAGACCATCCAGTATTTCCATTCTCTCTTAATGAGCCTTCTTCTCATCTAACATCCCTTAGGGATTAGAAAGGACTAGAAGGGATTAGTAGGGACTAGCAGGGAAAACTCCATGCTAATCCGTGCTATTTCTTGCTCTTCCCTTCTATTCCTTGTTCTTTTGTGGGTTGGGTTTTCCAACGCCTATAAGTCCAGAGCCACTGCTCGGGATATTTTCTAACGTAGGATTCGATAATCTTAGTAAACTTAGCACTATTTACCAAAATGTCTTTTTCTTCATTACCGGTTATTTCTAACTTTACGGGGGGACCAAAGATAATTCTGTGTCTATTGTTCATTTCTCTAACAACGAACATGGGCAGAATAGTAGCCCCGGTTCTCTTGGCCAATACTACCGGTCCGATTGGGGTTGCTGCGGGATAACCAAAGAAATCGACAAAGACCCCTTGAGGAGAATTACGGTCTGCCTGGATGCAGAGAACCTTATTCTCTCTTAGCCATTTTAAGGATTGGCGAACTGAAGCATAAGAAGGAGAAGTGAGTATAAGGCTAATTCCTAAGTGGTGTCCAATATCGAAGAGGAGTTTTACTGCTCTCGCCTCATTTGCTCCATGAATGAAAGAGGCGCAGGAATAACCTTCCTGAACCAATTTAGCGCCCATCAAAGGAAAATTACCCAGATGAGCAGAGAGTCCAATCACCCCTTTTCCTCGAGCCAGAGCAGCATCTAAATATTTTCTTCCCTGGATAGTAAATATTTTATCGATCTCTGCCTGCAAGAATTTAGAGACGCGTAATAACTCACAGATGCTTTTAGCAATATTGCGGTAGGTCTCCCGCGCAATGGCTCTAATTTCATGAGGATCCTTTTCTCCCCCAAAAGCGCGATTAAGATTATTAAAGACTATCTGACGCCTGACACCCAGTATCCAGGCCAAGCCAGCCAGACCATTCGCCAGACCATACATCATCCTTAAGGGTAAAATATTTACTAGGAAAATAACTGCCTTAAGCACTGCCCATCCTACATTATGCTTGAGCCACCTTTTCACCTTTTTCATCCTAATATCCTTCAAGGGTGACAGAGGGAACACGGGCTACAAGGGTTACATGGGTTTTTCTATATCTTTCCCCTGTCGCCCTTATCACTTATGTCACCCCTGCTCCCCCTGTTTTTCTGGTTTTGTTTTCCAGCGTCTATAGGTCCAGAGCCATTGCTCGGGATATTTCCTCACGTAATTCTCAAGTATTTTGGTATACTTCTTCACATTTACCAAGATATCCTTCTCCCTATCTCCAGTTGACTCCAGTTCCATTGGAGAATCGATGATAATCCTATGTCTATCATTCCTCTCTCTTATAGCGATCATAGGAAGGATGGTGGCCCCAGTTCTCTGGGCTAAGATGATGGGGCCAGGAGCGGTGGCTGCCGGATGACCGAAGAAATCAACAAATATCCCTCTGGGAAAATCCCGATCCCCGTGGAGACCCAAGATCTTGTTCTCCTTTAGCCAGGCTAAGGACTTCTGGGCCGAAGCCCGACGAGGTAGGGTAGGAATGATATTTAAATCTAGGTAATTGGCTATCTCTTTAAAGAATTCCGCTCCTTTCTTAAGACTTGTGCCATACATAACAAAAGCAAAGGGAGTGCCCTCCTGGGCAAGCCTTGCTCCCATCAAAACGAAGTTACCAAAATGGCCAATAAGAGCAATCACTCCCTTTCCTTTCTCAAGGGCTTTATCCAAGTTCTCTTTTCCCTTTATGGTGAATATCTCTTTAAGTTTCTGGGGTGAAATCCTATACTTGAATCCTTCACAGCCATTCTTAATCCAATTGCGATAGCTCTGGAAGGCAATCCTCTTAATCTCTTCCTTAGACTTCTCTTTCCCAAAGGCACGATTGAGATTCTCAAAGACTGTCTTATGGAAGATGCCCAATACCCAAGCAATCCTTGCTAAAATCTCCGCTAAAAGGTAAAGTGCTTTCCAGGGAAGAAGGTTGGCCAACCAGACGAAACTTTTTAAAGATAGATAGTCCAACTCATGCTTTATTTTCTTCTTCTTCACCCCGTTAGACCTCCCGCTAGACGATTTTTCAAATAACATAGGCTTATGTCTGTTTTTAAATATCTTGCTCTTTGAAAGGTCTTATAAAATTTAGGTCTGGCGGGGTTCACTCCAACAATTTCCCTATCAGTTCCACAGTTTGCTCTGATGCTCCTTGATGTTCTTTAACAATCCTTTGGGCCTTTTCGCCCAATCCCTCTCTTTCTTTAGCGTCCCTGAGAAGATTCAAGATTCTTTCCAATAGTTCTTCCTTATTCCTGACTTGAATTCCTCCCTTTCCTTCCAAGAGTAATCGAGCGCTCTCTGTAAAATTATGCATATAGAGACCAAAGATGGGCGCCTTACCTAAAGCAGCAGGCTCTAAGATATTGTGCCCCCCGATAGGAACCAGGCTCCCCCCCACAAAGACTATAGTTGCCAAAGAATAAACCTTTGCCAATTCACCGATAGTGTCGAGGAGAATGATCTGTGATCTGCCCGCCGAAGGCGAGGTCTCGCCCCTCTGGGGCGGATGATCTGTGATTTGTGATCGGCGAATATAAGAGAGATTTCTATTTTTACATAAGGACTCAACTTCTGGGATGCGTTCTGGGTGGCGGGGAGCAAGGATGAACTTTAAGTCTGGAAATTCTTCTTTTGCTTTTTGATAAATATCTAAGATGATTTCCTCTTCCCTGGAATGGGTGCTTCCGGCAACCAGAACCAGATCCTTTAGAGAGATCTTTAACTCTTCAGCCAATTTCTCCCTGTCTGGAATTTCGGTCTTCAGTCCATCAAACTTGACATTGCCCGTAGTATAGACCTTTTCCTCTGGAGCTCCTAAGGAGATAATTCGCTCTTTATCCCGTTCAGACTGCATGCTGAATAGATCGATATTAGAGAGTACTCTTTTTAGAAAAGATTTTATTACTTTATAGCCTTTAAAAGAACTGGGTGAAATCCTACCATTAACCACTGCAAGAGGAATTTCCCTTTTCTTTGTCTCTCTTATAAAATTGGGCCAGAGCTCGGTTTCGACCATGATGAAGAGTCTTGGTTGGATAACCTTCAAAACTTTATTTACGATCCATTTAAAGTCTAAGGGAAAATAGATGATTTCCTTGGGATCAGAGACTGCCTTCCTGGCCATATCCTGACCGGTGTCCGTTACGGTAGAGATTAGAAAGCTATACTCCGGAAATCTCCTTCGCATAGCATCTATTATGGGAGAGGCAGCGATTACCTCTCCCACACTAACTGCGTGAACCCAGATGATATCTTTATTCTTTAACTCAGGGATAAACCCCGCTCCTGTGTACAGGGGCGGGGTAAACCCCAGACGCTGCCTCAATCCCTTCTTATACTTCCCCTTAGTAACCATTCTGAATAGAAAATAGGGACTGGAAAAGAGCAAAAATAAAAATAATAAAATACTGTAAAGAAGATACACTTTTCACCTTGATAAATAACAAGGAAATAATAGTCCTATGTCCTAGGTCCTAAGTCGACTTTGGACATTGGACTTTGGACCCTAAAGAAAGTAGTGGTCTGCTTCCTTTGTAAGGCTATTTAGGGTATTTTCTAATCTTATAGTCTTTTCTTTTATTATCTTCTGTGATGCTTTAGGTGGAACTCTAATCGGTTCCCCATATATGATTATTCCCCGGCTAAAAGGACGGGGAAGGATAAACTTGCTCCAGTTATCGAGATAGACCTTCTTTCTATTAGCATTGGAGCTCAAAGGGATAATAGGCATCTGAGTCTTCTGAGCGAGGCGAATTATTCCCGGCTTCGCTTTATAGATGGGGCCCCTCGGGCCATCGGGAGTAAAGGCACCATCGAAACCTTCCTTTAACTTCCTGGCCATCAGAAGAAGCGCCCTGCCTCCACCGCGCGATGTAGAACCGCGAAGGGTCCTACTCCCTAAGTGGTGGAGGATGCGGGCAAGATACTCACCATCACGATGCTTACTCACTAAGGCATAGATACTCTGATTGCGCAGGTGATAGGTGGGTAGAAGCATCCTTCCATGCCAGAAGGCATAGATAACCCTCTCTCCCTTTTTATGAAGCCTTTCAGCAGTTTCCTCTCCCTTTACTTCTATTCTCAATGTCTTCCCTAAGAGAAGCACAAAGAGCCAACCGAGAAAAGACATTATTCTTGGAGAAAACTTCATCTTTCAATTCGCATCCTTTAATTTTCTCTGCGTCTTTTAGTTAGGTTCTGCGTTTCTGCGGTTGCAAATTGCATCTCATAGAGTCTCTTATAAAGTCCCCCTTTAGTTAGAAGTTCCTCATGAGTTCCCTTTTGAACAATCCTTCCCTTCTCAAGGACGATGATTTTGTCTGCATTCCTTATCGTTGATAATCGATGGGCGATGACGAAGGTCGTCCTTCCCTTCATCAGTTTATCCAGGGCCTCCTGAACCAATTTCTCTGCCTGGCTGTCTAAGGCACTTGTCGCCTCATCCATGATGAGTATGGGTGGATTCTTCAATATAGCTCGGGCGATGGTCAATCTCTGCTTTTCACCGCCGGATAGCTTCGCCCCTCGCTCTCCAACAATGGTATCATAGCCCTTTTCCGTGGCTCTGATGAAGTCATGGGCGTTGGCTGTCTTGGCAGCTCTAATGATGTCCTCTTCCTTGGCCTCTGGTTTTCCATAGGCGATGTTATTCCTTATGGTATCATTGAATAAAAAAGTCTCCTGAGTGACGATGCCGATCTGGCCCCGTAAGGATTTGAGGGTTACTTTTCTTATGTCCTCTCCATCTATGGTTATTTCGCCATCTGTTGGGTCATAGAATCTGGGAATGAGGTTCACCAGGGTTGTCTTCCCTACCCCCGTAGGACCAACCAAGGCCACGATCTCTCCCACTCCTGCCTCTAGGTCAATGTTCTTTAGAATCTCCTCCTTCTCATAAGAGAAGCCGACTTTCTTAAGCTCAATCCTCTCTTTTATCCTAGGTAGTTCTTTAGCGTCCTTTGCCTCTTTTACTGTGGGTTCGGTATCCAGGACTCTGAAGACCCTCTCTGCCGCTGCTAAACCCTGCTGGATCTCAATATTCACTTTAGAAAGTCTCTTTATGGGCTGGGCCATCATCCCTAAGGCAGCAACGAAAATGACAAAGAGGTCAAAGGTAATAATGCCCTCTATAACCTGCATACATCCATACCAGGCAATAACCGTAATACCCAAAACAGATACCAGTTCCGTTATGGGGGAAACTAAAACATCTCTTCTGGCCCACTTCATAAGGGTTCTAAAGAGGCTTCTGTTCTCCTGCCTGAACCTCTCGTTCTCTTTCTCCTCCATGGAGAAGGCCTGAACGATGTGAATCCCGGAGACTGTCTCCTGGAGGTTAGAATAGACGTTAGCCATCTTTTCCTGGGAACGAGTAGTTAGTTTCTTAATCCTTCTTCCCAAGCGAGCAACAGGTAAAGCAATAAAGGGAATAACGCATAGAAAGATCAGGGTCATCTTCCAATTAGCAGCAAGGGCAAGAATAAGATAGACAATGAGGAAGCAGGGCTGCAAAAGTAGATTCCTCAGGCCACTGGTGATGGAGCTCTGGACCGCTCCCGTATCGTAAGTAAGGCGAGAGACGATCTCACCAGAGCGCTTATCGGTAAAATAGCCTAAAGATAAAGAGGAGATGTGGCGGTAGAGGTCATTCCGCAGGTCGATGACTACCCCCTGGCCAATATAACGCATAAGATACTCCTGACAGTAGTTACTTAGACCCTTAGCAAAAGTAGTAATTACCATAGCAATAAGAATAAAGAGTAGGACCTCTTTTCTGGTATACTTTTCATAAAAATAGAGCAGTTTTTCCCGAGCCTTTCCCTTCCAGCTCTTCTGTAGTTTAACAATATAGTCAGGGATGAACTCCTCTTCTATTCCGGGCTCTTTGACCTCAAATAGGGCAACAGGTTTTGGGGAGAGAACCTTGCCCATCAGAGGAAGGCCTGTGACGAGAGTAAAGCCAGAGAATATTGCCGCAAACCACATACAGATTAAAGCAACTAAGAAACGGCCCTTATATGGTCTAAGGTATCTTAATAGCCTTCTATAGAGTCCCATCTAAACCCCCTCTTATTCAGAAGTTAGAATAGCCCGTTTCTCGTCATACGTTGAAGGGTTACGCAGCTCGTTTCGGCCACTGTCTATCGTCGTTCGTAACAAGACGTAACCGTATTACGTAAAACGATACGAGTAGCGCAATCGCAACCGATTAACATAACCTGAAACTTATGCTGTCCCACTGACTTCTTCTAAGGTCTTTAAGATATTCTGAGCGGCTCTTCTCGGTGCCCCAGGTTCTCCCAATTTCTCTTTTACCTTGGCCAGTTCGGCCTTCATTTCATTCAGTCTCTCAGCATCCTGTAAGATTTTTAAACAAGCATTTGCAATCCTTTTCGGTCTTGCCCCGTATTGCAGAAATTCAGGAACTACTTTTCTGCCCGCCACGACATTCACCAATCCGATGTAAGGAATTTTTAACAAGATCTTCGATAATAGCCAGGTGGTAAAATGAACCTTGTAGATAATAATCATGGGAAGGCCGAGACAGGCGTTTTCCAGGGTCGCTGACCCAGAGGCAACTAGGGCAAAGTCCATTATACTTCGGGCATCAAAGGTGGGATCCTCAACTACCTTAAGGGGAAGATTGCTCTTTTTTAATATGGTATCCACCCTTTCTCTAGAGAGGGTGGGAGCAAGGGGTAAGATAAACTGAGCATCTGGTATTCTTTTCTTTATTCTTTTTGCTGTCTCTACCATTACCTGAAGGAGACGCTTGATCTCCCCTTCCCTACTACCTGGTAAGAGGCCAATGGTGGGTTTATTCTGCTCAAGTTCAAATCTCTTATAGGCTTCTTCTTTGGGAAGAGCCGGTTTAACGATGTCCAGAAAGGGATGGCCGATAAAACTCACCGGGCAGCCCGCTTCTTCATAGATCTTCTCCTCAAAGGGAAGGATGACGACCATCTTTTTCACTAAATTGGTGATCTTCTTTATTCTTCTCTTTCCCCAGGCCCAGACCTGGGGACTGATATAATAGCTAACCGGGATATTCTTCTTCCTAGCCTTCTTGGCCACTCTCAAGTTGAACCCGGGATTATCAATTAAGATTATCCCCTGAGGCCTCTCCTTCTCCATGAGGTTATCCAACTTCTTGAGGATTCTACGGAAGGTTTTGATATGTTTCAGAACCTCAATGACACCAACTACTGCTATCTGGGTAATATCAGAGACCAACCTCACCCCGGCCTTCTCCATCCTCCTCCCCCCAATCCCAAAGAGTTCTATCTCTGGAGAAAGTTTTCTTATCTCTTGGGTAAGATGGGCTCCCTGGAGATCGCCACTGGCCTCCCCGGCCAAGATCATGATCCTTCTCCTGGGCTTAATCTGACGAGATATCTCCCAAGCAATGGCCAGCGCCTCCCTCCCTGCTTCTCCGGAAACCAGGGGTTCCTGGCCTCTCTGAACGGCGCGAATAAAAGCCTCCAGCTCCAACTTTAAGGGTTCTATCTTCTTAATCTCTGGTTGGGAAGGGACGATCCTCGCCCCACCATCCGAGGTAATCTCCCGACGATAGACTAAAAGTTCCTGATTGATATAATCTAAGGAGAGATAGGCATCCCTCTGAAATATCCTTATCTTCCTGGTCTCTTCTTTTGTCACCCGGCTGGCAGTGATATTTGCGATACAGCCATTCTCAAATGTGATTCGGACATTGGCGATATCTTCTTCTTGAGAGAGGACAGGTACTCCCACTGCTTCTATTTTCTCAACCGGTGAATTGACCAGGGAGAGGATGATATCGATGTCGTGGATCATGAGATCCATAACCACTCCTATGTTAGCCACCCGGGGCTTGAAGGGGCCCAAGCGGTGGCATTCTATGAACCTCGGTTCTTTAATCACCTTATTCAAAGCGGAGACCGCGGGATTGAATCTCTCAATATGGCCTACCTGCAAAACGAGTTTCTTCTTCTTCGCTAATCTAAGTAGTTCGTCTGCTTCTCCCAGAGTCTGGGTCATAGGCTTCTCAATCAGAATATGGATCCCAGCATTCAAGAAGTCCTTACTTATTCTATAATGGAGTTCTGTGGGAACGGCGATGCTTGCAACATCCACTCTTTTCAAGACTTGAGTATATTCTGTATAAGTAGAGGTTTTATATTCCTGGGCGATCCTTCTTGACCTCTCTTCGTCAATATCGACCACAGCTACCAGTTCCACATCAGACATCTCAGAGTAGATTCGAGCATGATGCTGTCCCAAGTGTCCCACACCGATTACTGCTACTCTAACGGGCTTCGCCATACTTTTCCTTACCTTCGAATCAAAGAATACAAGTTGACAAGCATACAAGTTGACAAGGATACAAGTTAACAAGCAAAACTTGTCAACTAATCAACTTGTTGACTTATTAACTTATTGACTTATTGACTTATTAACTTGTTAACTTATTGACTTATCAACTTATCAACTTGCCTATCTGACAACGATAGCAATTCCTGCCTGATTGGCCATCTCGATGAGCCGCTCTCTATCCAAGAGGACGGTCTTCCGAGCATCGATAGCTAAACAGGAAGCATTAATCTCTTTTAATGCCTTCAAGGTCTCTATGCCCACCACAGGTAGATCGAGCTGAATCTCACCCTCTTCTCTAGCGACCTTGACCACCACCGCTTTCTCCTTTGCCAGCCTTCCACCCCTTCTTATAGTCTCATCCGTCCCCTCGGCACTCTCCACTGCCAAAACGACTCCATTCTTGACTACTATGGTAAGAGAGCTCATCTTCAAGACCTCGGCCATCTCGCCGGCCACCTTCTTGCCAAATTCGATATCCCGCATTTCATCCTGGGAAGGAGACCGCTTAGTGAGCATTCCCTCTTGAGGGATGAGGGGGGAGAGGAACTCCCGAGGATCGGCTACTCTTATACCTGCCTGGGCCAACTTATCCTTTAGCGCTCCTAATAGAGAATCATCGCTTTTATCCTTCAAACTAGTAAAAAGAGTTTTTGCCTCATCGTCTAATTTGAGATTAGTGAATAGAGACTCCTTTGATATCCTCCCTACCATAGCCAGTTCTTCAATCCCTTCTTCTTTCAATATCTTGATTAACTTCCCAAGCTCTCCTAAACCTATCCAGTGAACTTTTTCTATTTCCTTTTCTATTTTTAGAGAAACCTCACCCTTTATACCAATTGCTACCACTTCCCTTCCCTCTTTTCGAAGAGCCCGAATAAAGAAGAGGGGAAACTTTCCCTTGCCGGCAATGAGTCCTATCTTTTTCACCCCGTTAGAAACAGGTCGCCTAAGGCGACCGTAATTTAGATCATTCCTCCGTTTCATTTTCATTCCTTATTCTTTTTATTTTTGAACAAAGTGAGAAAACAAGGTTCTTGAGTGAAAGCGAAAGGCTTCCTTATTTTCAAACATACTTTCTATCAAATTTGCTTTATTATCTCTAACGGGATTCATTTGCATATCCCCCGCTTACTCGTTTTTAAAAATTTCAGAAGATGTTTTATAGAATCTGTCTTTTCTAATTCTTGCTCAATTTTCTCTGTTGCCCGAGCGAGGTTGAGTTTGGAGCGAAAGATGAGACGAAAGGCCTCTTTTAGGATAGAAATCTCTTTACGGGAGAAGCCGTGCCTCTTCAATCCAATAACATTTATTCCTGATATCCGAAGAGGGTCTCCGGCACCTATTATATAGGGGATAACATCCTTACGTAATGGAGAAAACCCTCCGATCATCGCATATGCCCCGATGCGCACATATTGATGAACAGCCACAATCCCTCCGATGATGACATAGTCCTCAACCGTTACATGGCCCGCCAGGGTAGCCACATTGGCTAAGGTAACCCCATTCCCTATTCTACAATCATGGGCAATGTGAACATAGGCCATAAGGAAGTTATTATTCCCAATTTTCGTCTCCCCTCCCCCCTCCTTTGTTCCTCGATTGATGGTCACGAACTCCCGGATGATGTTATTCTCTCCAATTACTACCCTTGTCTTCTCCCCCTTATATTCTAGATATTGAGGAGGAGTGCCGATGGCTGATTGAGCAAGGATCTTACAGTTCTTACCAATCTTTGTCCAGCCATCAAGAAAGACATGAGGACCGATCTGGCAACCATCTCCAATCTCTACATTCTCCCCCACAATGGTATAAGGACCGATACTGACCCCTTTATTAATCTTTGCCTTCTTATGAACAATGGCTGTCTTATGTATTCCCATTTTTCGTTAAACCTCCTAAGTAACCAGTAACCAGCGAACAGTAAAAAACTGGTTACTGTAAACTGTTTCAGCCGAAGGCTGATCCGCCTCTGGCGGAAACTGTGAACTCCCTGGTGAAATCGGGGTTCATTCTCTTTCTCTCAGGACAAGGGCGAACATGAGCTCTGCTCCAGCCACCAGCTTATCCCCCACATAGGCCTTAGTGGTCATCTTCCCCATTCTTCCCTTAATCTTGATCACTTCTGCCTCGAGACGCAAAGTATCACCGGGAACTACCGGTTTTCTGAAACGAACCTTGTCAATGCCTATAAAGTAGGCCAGTTTCCCGGAATGTTCTCGCTTCGATAGGAGTAAAATTCCTCCTACCTGAGCCATGGCCTCAACGATGAGCACCCCGGGCATAACCGGATAGCCTGGAAAATGCCCCTGAAAAAACTCCTCATTTATGGTGACATTCTTAATCCCTATCGCTTTCCTATCCTCTTCAAGTTCAAGGATCCTATCTACTAAGAGGAAGGGATACCTATGGGGAAGGATCTTCTGGATGTCCTTAATATCTAAGATTTCTTTAGTCCTTATCCTCTTCTGAATTTCTGCTATTTCTTTCTTTAAAGGAATCCTCTCTCTCTTCAGGCTATGGATTTTCTTTACCAACTCCACGTTTGCTCCATGGCCACTCTTTAAGGCAATGATATGGGCTTTAAGGGGGGGGCCGATGAGATATAGATCCCCGAGTAGATCGAGGATCTTGTGGCGCACAAACTCATCGGGAAATTTTAAAGGTTCTTTATTCAAGATACCTTTCTCACTGATAACCACAGCATTCTCCAGGCTTCCTCCTTTAATGAGCCCCTTCTCTCTCAATTCCTTCACTTCGCTCTCAAAGCCAAAGGTCCTTGCGGGAGCGATTTCTTTTACGAAGGTATCCTCATTTATGACAAAGGAAGCAAACTGGGTCTTCAGGACTGGATGGTCAAAGTCAATAGTATAACTTATCTTAAGCTCCTCATCTGGTAGAGCAATGAGATAGACATCCTCTTTTACATAGGAAACAGGCTCTTTTAACTCTAAGTATTCTCTTTCTTTTTTCTGCTCAGCGATCCCTGCTTCTTTTAGGACTTGCGCAAAGGGGAGGGCGCTTCCATCCGCTGCCGGTGCTTCATCTGAATCTATCTCAATAATTAAATTATCAATACCCAAACCAGTCAAGGCCGCCAAGATATGCTCTACACTCTGTATTTTTAGTTCACCTTCTCCGAGACTTGTTTCGCGAGAAGCTTTAATCACCTTAGTAACTTCTGCTACCATCTGGGGCTTGCCCTCAAGGTCTACCCGAACAAACCTTACTCCACCATCTACTGAAGCAGGCTTGAAGGTAATCTTCACCTTTTTTCCAGTATGTAGACCGATCCCAGAATAACTAACCTCCCTTCCAATAGTCCTCTGCTTCATCTCTTCTTCTCCAACTCTTCAATCCTTTTTTTTAGTTCGCGAACTAACTTATATAATTCAGGTAGCCTCAAGACGCTGGCCTCAATCCTCTTCGCCTGGACATGGGGCCTGGCGGGGTAACCAGAAACAATTGTTTTTGGGGGAACGGATTTCAGTACCGCGGCCTTACCGCCCACTATTGCTCCATTCCCGATCTTTATGTGGCCGACCACTCCTGCCTGGCCGGCTAAGGTAACCCCTTTTCCGATCCCTGTGCTTCCTGAGATCCCCACCTGGGCAACGATGACCGAGTCCTCCCCAACGACTACATTATGGGCGATCTGGACCAGGTTGTCTATCTTCACCCCTCTCTTTATCCAGGTCTTTCCCAAGGTTGCCCGATCGATGGTGACATTGGCTCCGATCTCAACATCGTCCTCAATGACCACCCTTCCAATCTGGGGAACCTTATGCTGTCTTCCCTCATGTGGAATATAGCCGAAGCCATCAGAGCCGATGACTGTCCCGGAATGGATGATTACTCTACTAGCAATCTCTACTCTTTCCCTGATCATTACCTGGGGATAGATGATACAGTCCTTCCCTACCCTGCTTCCTTTCCCTATATAGACTAGGGGATAGATTATGGTATTATCTCCAATCCGCGCTTTCTCTTTTATCACAGCGTGGGCACCGACGGAGACCTTTTTCCCCAGATCCACCCCCTCGGCAATGATGGCCGAGGAATGGATTCCTTCAGCAGGTTTTTCGTGAGGAATTAAAATCCTCATCACTTGGCTAAAGGCAAGGTAGGGATTCTCCACCTGGATGAGAGGAACTTTCACTTCCTTGACTTCGCGAGAGACGATGACCGCTGAGGCCTGAGTAGTTTCTAAAAGGGGAAGGTGCTTTATATCGCTAATGAAGGTGATTTCTCCTTTTCCTGCTTCCTTTATTCCGGCTACACCTTCTATCTCAATATTTCCATCCCCTACTATCTTCCCTCCAATTAGTTCCGCTATCTCTTTCAAACTTTTTTTCATACTTTTCCCCAATCTATTTACGTTTCCCTTTATTCAATACTTTTATCACCTCATCTGTGAGATCCATACCCTCCCCTCCGTAGAGGATGCTATCCTTCCTCAAGATGAGGGTATATTCTTCCTTTTCTCCAACCTTCTTTATCACACTCAATATTGCAGTAATTAGCTTCTTGGTCATGGTTTCCTCTTTCCTTGCCAGGTCCATCTCCACATCCCGTACATACTTCTGGAGATCAAAAATCTTCTGATTGATCTCCTGGGCCCTCTTTAATCTCTCTTCTTTAGAGAGGAGGGCTTCTTGGGTGTTAAGTTCTTCTTTTAAAGAAGTAATCTCATTTTCTAACTTAGTAATCTCCTTCCGGCGCGCGTTAATTTCCTTATTGAGTTCCTGGCTTGCCTTCTGGGTCTCAGTATACTCATCGAACACCCGGTCCATATCCACATAGCCCACCTTAGCCAAATCCTCCGCCTTCACTAACCCAGCAAATAAAATCAGCAACATTCCTAGGATCAAAATCTTCCTCAGCATTTTCTTCCTCCTTTTATTTATTATCCGTGCAAATCCGTTTTTAATCCGTGCCTATCCGTGTTTTAGAAGGATTGACCAATAGAGAAATAGAACTGGCTATGAGAGACACCCGCCGGAGGGCTGATGGGTTTTCCATAATCGAAGCGTAGAAGACCCATGGGGGTATGAAACCTTATTCCCGCTCCATATCCTCCTTCAATATCTCCCCAGTCCGGGTTGCTTCCCCGGGCCCAAGTGTCTCCACTATCAACAAATAAAACTCCTTTTAATCTCCGATATATGGGAAAGCGCCACTCTATGTTGGCCACCACCATCTTCACCCCTCCAATGGGATCGCCATTGGCTGCCTTGGGACCGATATCGGCATACTTCCATCCTCTCACAGTATCCGCTCCCCCAACATAGAACCTTTCAAAGATGGGAACATGGGTGGAGTCATCGAATTCTTCAACATATCCTGCCCGAAGACGGAGAGCCAAAACAAACTTCCAGAAGGTTTTAAAGTACCACCTGGAATCTAATCTATATTTCAAGAAATCAAAGTCCCCTCCTAAGGGGGCGCCAGCGCATTCTACAGAAAGACTATTATATGAACCCTTAGAGGGATCGAAGATGTAGTCCCTGGTATCCCTCACCAGACTAGGAGTAAGAGAAGAGAGAAATTTCTTCCCTTCCTCTCGAGAGATATCAAAGGGGGCATCGCTTTCTACTTTATAGACCCTCACCCTCTCCCCCTTATACTTGAGGTACCACTTGGTGAAGTCGGTTATGGGATGGCCAAAGGTAATATCTCCTCCCCTTCTCTGAATGTCATAGCTATCCCGGACCCTCGTCTTTTGCCAAATACCGGTAGAGAAGTAGGTCGGAGTATTGAAGAGCCAGGGGTTGGTGAAGCGCAGGCTATAGCTCTGCCTCTTTCCTCCAAACTCCACAGTGGCAGAGGCCTGATACCCTCTGCCAAAGAGGTTTATCTCAGAGACCGAAACCTGGCCCATCACCCCATCCACGCTGGAATATCCCGCTCCCAGGTTTAAAGTCCCCGTCTTTTTCTCCTTGACATCGAAGACCAGGTTTATGATGTCCGGCTCCTTTCCCGGATAGGTATCTACCTTTACCCCTTCCTCCCCTTCGATATCCAATCTCTTGAAGTATCCTAAGTTATATAACTTCTCCTGGCTTCTTAGTATCTTCTTATAGTTAAAGACCTCTCCTTCTCCAATGGCCAGCTCCCTTCTTATCACATAATTCTTGGTCTTCTCATTCCCCGTGATCTCAATCTTCCCGATATAGGCCAGGGAACCTTCTGTGATGTCCAGGCTAATGTTTATCTTCTCTTCCTTTTCGTCGATCTTCTTCGTTGGTTCTACCCGAGCAAAAGCATAGCCCTTATTGTAATACAGGGCGTGGACCTGGAAGAGGTCTCTATCGAACTGTAATTCATTATAGACCATTCCCTCTTTCAGAACTGTCTCTTTCTTGATCTCCTCATCTGTGAATAATTCATTGCCCGAGATAGTCAGGCTTCCCATCTTTATCTGAGGTCCTTCTTCAATCAGAATAGTAATGAATATCTTCTCTTCCTCATAGCTAATCTTATGATCTACGATCCTTGCTAAAAGATAGCCTCTTGTCTTATAGAGAGTAATTATCCTTTCTAAGTCTTCGCTGAAGACCTTCTTGTCAAACTTTCTCTTCTTGGTCTTCATCACCCTCTTTATCTTCCTATCAGAGAAGACCTTGTTTCCCAAGATCTCGATCCTCTCTACCTTCAGTTTCGGCCCCTCTTTGATATTAAAGATAACATTTACCTTCCCCTCTTCCCTATCTATCTTTATTTCTTCCTGAACCTCTGCCTGATAGTATCTCTTCTCTTTGTATAGAGAGAGGATCTTCCCCTTGGTCTCCGCTATCTTCTTCTCGCTATAGACCTCGCCAACCTTCAGCCCAATCTCTTCTAAGAAAGTTCCTTTTCTGATCTTCTTGTTTCCCTTAAAAATTATCTTCCCGACTAAGAATTTTTCCTCAACAATGAACTTTACTTTAATCCCCTTTTGAAAGGGGGAGGTATCGATCTTGACATCGGAGAAAAAGCCCAGTCCATAGATTCTCTTCAGGTCCTCTTTTAAAAGGGAAAGAGAGTACTCATCCCCCACCTTGGTTTCTACTACTTTTAAGATTCTTTCCCGGGTAATGTTCTTATTCCCCTCAACCTCAATAGCCTTAATAATCTCCCCTTGGGCCCTTGCTCCTCCAGTAATAATCACCAGACTAAAAATGACAAGGATTAGGCCCTTTTTCATGTCCCGGGCTACACTTTTCTCCGTCCGCTTTTAATGGTCGGACGGGGCTTTTCTTTCTCCTTGAAGGTCAATCTATTCTCCTCAAGATCGACCAGGATGACAGAACCCTCTTTGAACCTTCCTTTTAATAGTTCAGAGGAGAGGGGATCCTCAATGAACCTCTCAATATTCCTCTCCAATGGTCGGGCACCAAAGGCATAGGTATAATCCTTTGTCCCTTTGATGGCATCGTACTCCTTGGTGACCAGGAATTCCCTGGCCTTATCAGAGAGCTCTAATTTTATTCCCTTCTTATCCAACCTCTTACGCAATTTCTCAAGCATGAGTTCCGAGATTTTGGTTAGATTATCTTTGTCTAAGGGATGAAAGACGATGATCCCATCCAGTCTATTCAAGAACTCTGGTCGGAAGGTCTTCTTCATCTTGGAGAGAACGTTCCTGCTCATCTTCTCATGGGAGATTTCCTTTACCGCCTCAAAGCCTGGGGCCCTTCTCATGATATCCTCAGTCCCCACGTTACTAGTCATGATGACGACCGCGTTCTTGAAGTTCGCTGTCCTGCCCAGGCTATCCGTCAATCTTCCCTCATCCATAATCTGCAACAGGATATTGAAGACATCTGGATGGGCCTTTTCAATCTCATCCAAGAGAACCACAGTATAGGGCCTTCTCCTCACTGGTTCTGTGAGCTGCCCCGCCTCCTCATATCCCACATATCCTGGAGGAGCACCGACCAGTCTGGAGACCGTAAACCTCTCTGTGAATTCACTCATATCGAATCTCACCATGGCTTTCTCGTCGCCGAAGAGGGACTCAGCCAGGGTCCGGGCAAGTTCCGTCTTCCCTACCCCGGTTGGACCAGCGAAGATGAAGGAGCCGATGGGCCGCTTGGGTTCCTTTATCCCCACCCGAGCTCTTCTCACAGCGTCAGAGACCGCCTTAAGGGCCTCCTCTTGACCAACTACCCTCTTGGCCAGTTCCTCCTCCATCCTGGTCAACCTCTCCTGCTCATCCTGGGTTAATTTAATGACCGGTATCCCGGTCCACTTAGAGACGATGTAGGCGATATCATCACTAGAGACCTCTGGTTTCAGAGCTTTCTTTGACTTCTCCCATTCCTCCCTGGTTTTCTTTAACTTCTCCTTAAGTTCTTTGACTCTATCTCTATATTCTGCTGCCTTCTCGAATTCCTGGGCCTTTACCGCCTCTACCTTCCCCTTCTCCGCCTCCTCTATCTCCTTCTCCATATCCTTGCGATGGGGAGGCATAGTGGCCTCTGCTAAGCGCGCCCGGGCACTGGCTTCATCAATCAGATCAATGGCCTTATCGGGAAGGTTCCTATCAGAGATGTACTTCTCGGATAGTTCTGCAGCGGCTTTCAGAGCCTCTGGGGTTATCTTGACCTTATGATGTTCCTCATATCTGCCCTTCAATCCCTCCAAGATCTTCTCTGTCTCTTCTACCGATGGTTCATCGACGAAGACCTGCTGGAATCTCCTCTCTAGAGCTCCATCCTTTTCAATATACTTACGGTATTCTCCTAAGGTTGTAGCCCCAATGCACTGTAGTTCTCCCCGAGCTAAAGAAGGTTTTAAGATACTGGAGGCATCAATGGCTCCCTCTGCTGCACCAGCCCCGGCTAAAGTATGGAGTTCATCGATGAAGATGATGGTGTTCCCGCTCCTCCTGATCTCATCCACCACTTTTTTAAGTCTTGCCTCAAACTCACCCCGATACTTGGTTCCCGCGACCATTCCTGCCAAGTCAAGAGCAATCATCCTCTTATCGGCTAATAGATCGGGCACTTTTCCAAAGGCAATTTTCTGGGCAACACCCTCTGCAATGGCCGTCTTCCCTACACCTGGCTCACCGATCAATGCCGCATTATTCTTCGTCCTCCGGGCTAAGATCTGGATGATCCTTTCTATCTCATCCTCCCTTCCAATGACCGGATCGAGTTTCCCTTCTTTTGCCAATTGGGTCATATCCCTTCCATAGGCGTCCAGGGCCGGAGTCTTAGAGACCGCCTTGGCCTCCTTTTTCATTCCCGGCATTCCAAACATCGGAGGAAATCCCTTGGGGATCTCTTCTTCTGGAGCAATCCCTGGGATTTCCGGGGCCTCAGGAGGGACTTCTGGTTGAAGGAGCCTTAGTATGGCCTTTCTTGCTTTCTCTAAATCAACCTTTAGGTTTAATAAGACCTGGGCAGCCACCCCTTCTCCCTCACTAATCAGGGCTAAGAGGATGTGCTCTGTCCCCACATAATTATGTCCTAATTTTCTCGCCTCCTCCACCACAATTCTCTCCAGGACTTTCTTCGCTCGAGGGGTGAAGGGGATTTCTCCCATCTTTAGGGTCGCAGCACCTTTGGGAACCATCTTCTCCACTGCTAACCTTACGGACTCTAGATCGACACCGAAGCCCTTGAGTATCTCAACCGCTACTCCCTCTCCCAATCTCACCAATCCCAACAAGAGGTGCTCTGTTCCCACATAATCGTGACCCAGCCTTCCCGCCTCTTGACGGGCAAGATCTATGATCTTCTTTGCTCTCTCAGTAAACCTTCCATCCATCTCAAACCTCCCAATGGTCTTTTTATCGTTAAGTCCGTTAATCCCGTTAGGCCGGTTGGTCCGTTAACCTGTTAAACGGGTTGAACGGGCTAAACGGGTAAAACGAGTTAACTAAATCATTTTGTTAAGTTTTTATTCTTAACTTTTCTCTTATGAGTGCTGCTCTTTTTACGTCCCTCTCTGGAGCGCTTAACTTCTTGCCTGCTATCTCTTGGAGATGAGCAGGTCGGGTGAGAATCAGTAGTTCATTCAAAGTAGAGATATCTATATCTTTAGCCAGATCGATATTCGCTCCCAAGCGCAATTTGGAGAGGAGGATCAGGGTCTCAGCAGAACTGATGGTATAGGCGCTGCAGAGCGTTCCATAGGCCCGGGAGATACTATCTTTTATCTCTTCTTTTAATTGGGTCAGGAGCCTTTTCCGTGCTCTTTTTTCATACTCCATAATCTCCCGGGCAGCCTTCTCCACGTGCTCCACGATCTCCTCCTCACTCTCACCCAGGCTTATCTCATTTGAAATCTGAAATAGATCCCCCTGAGCCTGGGTTCCCTCTCCATAGATGCCCCTCACCGCCATATTCGCCCGAGAGACGGCATCCAGGACCTTGTTTATCTGTCTTGATATGACCAAGGCCGGGAGATGAATCATAACTGAGGCCCTCAGGCCTGTTCCGGTATTTGTGGGACAGGCGGTTAAGTATCCATATTTCTCAGAATAGGCATAATTCAATCCCTTCTCCAGTTCATTATCTATCTTGCTTGCCAATCTCCAGGCCTCAATGAGGTTTAGTCCCGACTCTGTCACCTGAATCCTTAAGTGGTCCTCCTCATTCACCATGATGGAGATGATCTCTTTATCTCCGATGATGACCGCCCTCTCCTTTCCTTTGTCTTGAGCATGCTCCCTGGAGATTAGATGACGCTCCATCAAGAACTGGCGATCGATGTCATCCAGTTCTTTGAGATCGATTATAAGGGCATTCTTTAAGTAGCTATTACCTTTAGTTACATTTGAAACCTTTTCTACAACTTTGGCGAGGTCCTCCTTTTTTGCCCAATGAGTAAAGGAGAAGTCAGTTAAGTTCCTAGCCAGCCTCACACGACTTGAGATGACGATCTCCTTTGACTTCTCAAGCCACTGGCTCACCTTAGAAGCCATCTCCTTGAATCTCATCCTCCACCCCGCTTCTTCTGTTTTGCCTCTGTGGCCCTTATTTCATCTCTCAAGTGGGCTGCTTCCTCATACTCTTCTTTCTTAACTGCTTCCTGAAGCTTTTTCTTCATCTCTTTGATCTCGTCCTTAGGGATCTTCACTTTGACTGGAACCTTGGAGGGAACTTTTCCCTTATGAATGATGCTTCCGTGTATCCTTCTGAGCATGGGCTCCAACTGTTCCTTGAATGTCTCGTAGCACTGACTACATCCCAGCTGGAATGTTTTCTTAAAATCGCTATAAGAAAGACCGCATCTGGGACATTTGATTTCCTCTATTTCCGGGGGCTTGATCTTCTCTTTAAAGGGGGCAAAGAACTCGGTATGAAAGGAAGGAAAGTCAGAGAATATCTTAGAAAAGAGATCGGGAAAAGAGGGAAAGAAGGATTCCATCTCCTTCTTTCCCTCACCAGTGGCCTCCTCAGCACATTTATCACAAAGGTGCATGACCGTGAACTCACCACCCACGATCTTTATTACTGGTACTGTGGCCTCTTCCTTACCACATCTCTCACACAGCATCTTTCCTCCTCACTCCACTTCTCGTCATACGTTGTTCGGTTGCGCGACTCGTTACGTCTTACGTAATACGGTTACGTCTTGTTACGAACGACGATAGACGCTGGCCGAAACGAGCCTCGTAACCGTAACCGATTACCGATCACTTATAGATGGGTGTTCCCTCTCTCTGAGTGAGTTTCTTGAACCCTTCTCTCAGTTTAAGAGTAATCTCTCCTGGCTTTCCATCCCCGATATTCTTGTCATCTACCTTGACTACTGAGATGACCTCTGCTGCTGTTCCGGTCAGAAAGCACTCATCCGCCTCATACAATTCCTTAACGGTGAAGGGCAACTCATGTGCCTTAATTCCCAAAGTTTCTGCTATCTCTAAGACCGCATCCCTGGTGATTCCTCTTAAGGCCCCCATCTCTGTGGGGGGAGTAATCACCTCTTTATTTCTAACAAT
>JAUWXM010000056.1 GCA_030616365.1 bacterium
TTTTTTTGCTTCTTGCTCTAATCCCAGTTCCTTCAGTTTCTTCTTAGTGGGTTTACCAGTCTTTTTGTCCCAGCCGCGATACTGGTAGTATTCATCGAGCATCTGGTCGAGTTCTACTAACTGGCCCTTGGGAACCCCTAAGGGTGCTGGTTCTTTGGTCAGCCTATCGGGCAAAGAATCATCTTTGCGAGTGATTCCCTCTCTTATATTGAATAGCCGATTAAGATTGACGATTCTCTCGCCAATCTTCTTTAATTCTTTCTCAGTTATCTTCCAGCCCATGGTTACTTCTATGGCTTTTATAACATCTGGATAGTAAAGGGCTGGAGGAACCATGGTCCCATACTTACAGACTCCTAAGGATTCGATTAGAACAGAATAATTCTCATTATGAGAGACCATAAAGCCCTTATTTTTGGGACTTAACCTCTCTCCAATCTCAGGAAGATACTTGGTTCCATACCACTGCCTTATCTCCTTAGCAAAGACCTGGCCTTCATCAAGAACAGGAAAGGCATAGAGATGGTCTGCTCCTCGAGCAGCAGTAGCGGCGGCTAATCCCATGGACTTCTGAGCCCTCGGCTCCTGAGAGGCAATATCCTGTCCCTTGACATGCATAACGTACTTCTCTGAGCCCTTGCCGAGTTTCTTGGCTGCTCGGTAGCTTCCCTCGGCCAATAGATCACCGATTCCCTTTCTTCTGGCAATCATCTCTGTCAACCTGGCAATTAACTCATGGTCTCCCCAGTTGAAAGCCAATCCCCCGGTATCTTTTTCAGTCAGCATTCCTTTCTCATAACACTCCATAGCCCAGGCGATGACGCTTCCTGTTCCGATGCTATCCATCCCGTATTCATCGCAGAGATGATGGGTATAGATAATGGAAGCTAAATTGGAATTTCCGCATCGAGAACCTAAAGCAGAGATACACTCATACTCCGGTCCTTTTCCCATACATTTATAGGGGCCGGTTGCTACAGAAACGAAGCGACCGCACCTCTGAATACAGGCGTAGTCTGCCCGCGGTCTTAAGAAATACTTATCCCGATAGGTATCACAGGAGATATTTTCCCACTCATCGAAGACCCCCTGCTTCATATTGTAAGTGGGCAGTCTACCGATGGACTGCATCATATCAATGAGTTCTGTCGTCCCATATTTTATCCTGCCTTCGGTGTAAGGATGGTTCAGGACCTTATCATACCAGACCTTGACGGCATCCAAGTATTCATCCGGCTGGGCAACATCCAGACCCTTCGTTCCCCGAACAGCGATGAGTTTTAGGTTCTTACTTCCCATCACTAATCCCATACCACTCCGTGCCGCCACCCTTCCATTTCTAGTGAAGATACAGGCGAAGCGCACCAAGTTCTCTCCTGCCGGGCCGATGGCTACAGACTCTATCTGGGGGTCTTTATGGATTTCAGTCATCCTATCCATTGCTTCAGAGGTTTTCATTCCCCAGAGGTTCTTTGCACTACAAATCTCTATTTCGTCATTATCAATGAAGAGATAGACCGGTCTCTTTGCTTTGCCAGTGAGGATAATAGCATCATAACCGGCTAGCTTCAATTCCGGTCCCCAAAAACCTGCTGCATGGGCCTCTCCCCAAGCATTGGTCAATGGATTCTTGGCCGCTACAGTATATCTCGAGGCCTGAGGAAAGAGAGTTCCGGTTAATGGTCCCACAAAAAATCCCAGGACATTCCTGGGAGATAATGGATCGATTCCCTTGGGGATCATATCGAATAGTAGTTTAGCTGCTAAGCCTGCCCCACCGATATATTTCTTACTTAATTCTTCATCTAAGGGAA
Organism: bacterium; assembly: GCA_030616365.1. Taxonomy (GTDB): domain Bacteria; phylum UBP18; class UBA7526; order UBA7526; family UBA7526; genus JAUWXM01. The sequence continues at coordinate 1,815 of JAUWXM010000056.1, forward strand.
CTTTCTTAATCTTCTCTTTGGTTAAATCAACATATAGAAGTTGTCCAGCGTAGCCACCCTTGAATGCCATGATGCCTCCAGATAGCTTCAAGCTCCAAGCCTCAGGCCTCAAGCTTCAAGTATTAAAACATTCCTTTGCAGCCTGTAGCCTGTTTTCAGTCGATCATTTTCTTTAGTTTATCGAGTTCTTTCTCTATTTTCGGTAGGTTTAATCTCTTCAGGGTCTTTCTCTTAATCATTCCGGTCTCTAAATCCCAGCCACGCAGCCGATAGTATTCATCAAGCATTACTTTGAGGTTGGCTACTTGCCCTTTTCCCGGACCTTCGGGCATGGGTTCTTCTGTAAACCTCTTGGGAAGGGTATCATCCGCCCTGGTCAATCCCTCTCTAATATTGAAGGCCCGCTTGACATTCACCTGCCTCTCACCAATCTTCATTAGTTCTTGAACGTCCCCAAAGGCCTCCTCACCAGTAGCAAGAGGCATTATCTTGGCAAAGTCCTCTATCCAGAAGATGGGAGGCCAACCACAGGTATACCAGCAGACGACCAGAGCATCCCTTATAGCAAAGATATCCTCAGTAATTTTGACTGCGTAGGCCTTGTAATTCTCCAAATAGGGGTTACAGAGTTCATTGAGTATTACTTCTTGCTCTTTTTTGGACTTACCCTTAAAGAGGTCCTTATATCTCTTTCTTGCCGCAGCCTTATAACCCAGTTGATCAACAGTAACCAGGGAACGTAAATGGTCTGCTCCTCGAGCTCCGACAGCATGGGTGAGGGCAACTGAGCGATGGGTCCTTCCATCCTGACCAGATACCTCCTGCCCCTTGACGTGCATGGCGAATCTCTCTGTTCCCTTCCCCAACTTCTGAGAGGCCCTCTTCACCCCTTCTGCCAATAGGTCGCCTATTCCTTCCCTCTTTGCTGTCTTATGAGTAAGGGCAACCACCGCCTCCTTATTCCCCCACCTTAGTTCCAATCCATCACAGTCTTCTTTAGAAATGAGACCATTCTCATAGCACTCCATCAAGAAAGAGATAGCAATACCTAAGGAAATCTGATCAATTCCATACTTATTGCAAAGATCAGAGACATAGAGAATCATATCATAGTCATCGATGCCGCAGTTGGAACCAAAGGCCATGGTCCCCTCATACTCTGGGCCCTCGGTAACCATATCCGGGGCCCAGGGATTGGCATGAGAAGTGGTATAGACCTCCTTGCAGGCGTTAGAACAGCCGAAGCAGGCCCGCGGCCGACCATTGAATTTTTCTTTTAATACTTCAGCGGCAAGTTTATCTGCTCCTTCAAATACTCCTGTAGAATGATTTCGGGTAACGAACTCTCCAATGGCCTGCTTGGCGCTCACCAGGAGATTCGTCCCATAAGTGAACATCTGTCGGGCGGCCTCGTCCTCCTGTACCCTTCGGTGGGCTTCTTTGGCCAGCTCGACAAATTTATCAAAGTTAGCGACATTTATTCTTCCCGTCCCTCGACAAGCGACGGCCTTTAAATTCTTGCTTCCCCAGACTGCTCCTTGGCCGCTTCTGCCAAAGGCCCGATGGAGGTTGGACATAATGGTGGCGTATCCTACTAAGTTCTCCCCCGCCTGGCCGATACATAATACCTGGGTCTCCTTATCCTCTTTCTGCAGTTCTAAGGTAACCTCTTTGGTATTCCTTCCCCAGAGATGTCTGGCATCCTTAATACTCACTTCTTCATTAAATATCTCGATATAGACCGGCCTCTTTGCTTTTCCCTCAATAATAATGGCGTCGTAACCAGCATACTTTAGTTCGGCACCGAAGAATCCTCCAGAATTTGCTTCTCCCCAGAATCCGGTCAGAGGAGACTTAGCCCCTATGGTGAATCTTCCTGAAGAGGGCCAGAGGGTCCCGGTCAAAGGCCCGGTCCCGATGACAATCTTATTCTTTGAGCCTAAGGGATTGATCCCTGGTTTTAGTTCACGATAAAGGTAATAAGCAGAGAAGCCGTTACCTCCGATGTAGTTCCTCGCCACAAAATCTGGTAATGGCTCCTGACTTATCTTTCTATTAGAGAGATTAATCCTTAAGATTTTGCCAACATAACCCTTTCCCTTGAACATGGCTTACTCCTTCTCTCTGCTGATTAACTTGAGTAATTCCGGGAGATGCTCGATGCTTTCTCTTCGCTTGGCCATGGTTGCCTTATCTGCCTCTTCGTATTTAAGGGCCTCTGAGGGGCAGATCTTTACGCACTCTGGATCACCGTCGCATAAGTCACACTTTATTGGTTTTTTCTCCTCATCATCGAAGTGGATGGCCCCAAAAGGACAGGCGGAGACGCAGGCCTTGCAACCGATACAGAGGTCGTAGTTAATGACTAAAGCAGCGGTCTCTTCATCCAGGGATATGGCATTCACCGGACAGACCGCCTGACAGGCCGGCTTCTCGCACTGCTGACAGACCATGGGCACGTCCCGGGAGATTTCATCGAACTTAATGGTGGCAATCCCGGAAAGAGAAGATTTGAAGGTCTGGTAATGCTTGGCAGAACAGACCAGTTCACAGTCCCGACAGCCGACGCACTTGCTGGCATCCACTACTAATATTTTGGGCATGATTTCTCCTAAAGGACTAATGTTAGACAGTAGGACAGTAAGACAGTTAGACTGTCAAACCGTCAGTCTGTCAGACTGTCAAACTAAATCTTGATATCCTAAGCCGTGGCTATCTTGCGTGGTTTTTCGCTTTCTTTGAGTTCAATGCAGCCATCAATGGGGCAGGCAGAAAGACAGAGGCCACAGCCAAAGCACTTTTCCTCATCCACCTCTGGCTTACGGTCCTCTCCCAGTTCAATGGCCTGGTGTCCTCCATCCTGGCAGGCGTAGTAACAGAGTCCACAGCGCACGCATTTCTTAAGGTCGATATTAGAAGTCACCCGATTCTTCCGGGAAAGGTCATCATGACCTACAATATAGGGTAAGGACTTACCGATAAGATCCTTTACCCTGGAAATTCCTTTTTCCTCCATATAAAAGGCCAGGCCCTCACAGAGGTCCTCAATGATGTCGTAGCCATAGTGCATGACCGCGGTGCAGAACTGGACAGTGGTCGCTCCGCAGAGGATGAACTCCAAGGCATCTATCCAGTTAACCGCCCCTCCGGTTCCGGTAATGGGTAAGCCAACAGTCTTAGAGAGCTCAGAAATGACCTTCAGAGTGATGGGCTTTATTGCTGGACCAGAGAGACCGCTATAGGTCGTCTTCCCTGCTACATTAGGATTAGGTATGAAGTTCTCGATGTCGATTCCCATTAAAGAAGGGATGGTATTCGAGGCGCAGATAGCGTCTGCTCCCCCCTTCTTCACTGCTTTAGCAACAGCAACGATATCCGCCACCATAGGAGTTATTTTAATTACTACTGGTGTTTTCCGGGCAGCATCTTTCACCCATCTGGTTACCATCTCCGTAGCGGGGACTGACTGGGCGAGCATAGCTCCCGAAACCTCTCCCATACTACCTTGAGGACAGGAGAAGGAGCATTCGATGACGTCCACTCCAGCGGCTTTCAACCTTTTTACCAAACCCTGCCAGTCCTCTTGCTTTGCTCCCATGATGCTGGCGGCAATTACTCTTTCCCTGCCGAACTCTTTCTTCAGGGCCTTGACTCTTTTTTCTATAAGATCGATATGATGTTCACTGATGAGGTCTATATTCCCCAAACCCACGACCTTTTTATTCTCAAAGGAAAGGCCGCTAATCATGGGATAGACTAATTCCACCGGTGTAGCTTCTACGGAGGTGGTCTTTAAGACTGCACCAGCCCATCCCATTTCTAATCCTCTTTTTAACATATCCAAATCATCTGTGGGAGGAGCCGCAGAGAGGATGAAGGGGTTACTGAACTTTACTCCACAGAACTTTACTCCTAAATTAACTGGTATAGTCTTCATCGTTTCCCTCCTCGTTTTTTCTTCTTTTTACTCAAATATTTATCAATGGCTTCTGCTGCTGCATTGCCATCGGCTACTGCCTGAACAACGGTAGCTTCTCGATTGACAATGTCACCCGCAGCAAAGACCCTCGGCCGAGAAGTCTTAAAGGTTTTTTCCTTTGCCACGATATAGCCAGGACCAGCAGTCTCTATTTTCTTAAATCCTTTGATATTCCCGATATCTGGCATCTGGCCGATGGCCTCGATTACCGTATCGACTTTAAGACTGAACTCTGTCCCTGGGATGGGAATGGCATTGGAGGGAATGAAGAGACCGGGCTTGCGCCACCTAATGCCTATTCCTTTATATCCCATTACTCTTCCTTTAGAACCTGTAATTCTTAAAGGCATGACCCGGGTATGAATCTCCACTCCCTCTTCCCAGGAGATTCTTCTCTCCTCTGGTGAAGAGGGCATCTCATCATAACCTTCCAGACAGACGAGATCGACTCTCTGCGCACCAAGCCGCAGAGCACAAGAGGCAGCATCCATGGCCACATCACCGCCACCGATGACTACCACCCTCTTCCCAATCTTGGTCTTCTTCAGCTTTCCCCTATTAATAATTACATCCCTTAAGAACTCTAAGGCGGTATAAACCCCCTTAAGGTTCTCGCCTGGCAAGCCGATCTTCCTCGCCCCAGGTAGTCCTACTCCAATGAATATAGCCTTAAAGCCTTTTTTGAAGAGTTCATCGATATCGGTTATCTTTGTCTTACATTTTATCTTCACTCCCATCCTTTTTATATAGCGAATCTCCTTCTGGGTAGCAGATGGAGGAAGCCGATGAGGCGGTATCCCATAGGTCAAGAGACCCCCTGATTTGGTCTCGGCCTCAAAGACGGTCACCTCATATCCTTTCTGGGCAAGATTGGCGGCCACCGCTAAGCCTGCCGGGCCAGAGCCAACTATTGCTACTTTAATTCCCTTAGAAGAAACGCCTGGGAGAGGTCTGGGGCCTCTTTTGAAGTCAACATCAGCAACGTATCTCTGTAAGGCTGCGATATTGATAGGAATATCGATTTCGGTATTGCTACACTCCTTCTGGCAGAGTAGTTCTTGAGGGCAAACCCTTCCGCAGATTCCTGTTAAGACATTTGCCTCCCTGATTTCCCTTATAGCCCCTCTCAGGTTATGGAACCTTATCTTTCTGATGAACGCCTTTACATCTACCCCTGCCGGACATCCCTTGGTGCAGGGAGCATCCTCACACATCAGGCAGCGTGAGGCCTCCAGATAGGCCTGATGGGGTTCATAACATCTATGAATTTCTCTGAAACCCTTTTTTCTCTCCTCTGGTAGTAAAGTAGTGGCCGTCTTACTCGACATAGTATACCTCCCTATAAAATAGTTGATAAGTTGATAAGATAATAAGAACCTGCTTCGCAGAACCTTGTTTCTTCGTTACCACTCAGAA
>JAUWXM010000049.1 GCA_030616365.1 bacterium
GGTAAGGATAAATTTCTTACTATTTCTCTGGATAGTAAATTCTAACTCCCTGTCCGGATTATTGAAGACTATTCCCTGCAGCTCTCCTCCATGCCTTACTTCTACTCCATTTATGGCGACTATTCTATCGCCTATTTTGAGTCCCGCCCTCTCTGCCGGAGTATTCTCCAATATTTCTCCTACTTTAGGGGATTGGGCGGGTTGGCCGATGGTGAAGATAAGGGAGAATAATAAGAAGGCGAGGATGAAGTTTGTCAAGGGACCGGTTATAACGATAAAAAATCTTGCCCCTATGCCGCATGAGAGAAATTCCCATCTCTTCCCCTTTAACTTTTCATGGGGGTCATCACCCGCCATCTTGACATATCCTCCGAAGGGAATGGCAGAGAGACAATATTCTGTTTCTCCTTTCTGGAATCCAAAAAGTTTGGGACCAAACCCTAAAGAGAATTTCTCCACCCTTACCCCTATCTTTTTGCAGGCGAGGAAGTGACCGAACTCATGGAAAAGGATCAAGACACCAATAACAATTATTCCAAATATAAGAGCAACAGTAATTGTTAGCATCTCAAGGCCTCTTCCCTTGCCCAGACATCTGCCTTTAGAATTTCATTTAGGGTGGGGCTTTTGATGGGCTTATGCTTATTCAATACCTTCTTAATCATTTGGGGAATTTCCATGAAACCAATCTTCTTCTTCAGGAATAGGGAGACAGCAATCTCGTTACTTGCACTCAGGACCGCTGGCGCCGTTCCCCCAATTCTGGCTGCTTCATAGGCCAATTTTAGACAAGGAAACTTTTTGGTATCCGGCTTCTGAAAGGTGAGTTCTTTGATTTTAGTAAGGTCCAGTCTTTTTAGGGACGTGGGAAGCCTTTCGGGATAGGTCAGAGCATATTGTATAGGAAGACGCATATCAGGAGTTCCCAGGTGGGCAAGTATCGATCCATCGACAAACTCCACCAGGGAATGGACAATCGCCTGGGGATGGATGACCACCGCTATCCTATCGATATCGATCCCGAACAGGTAATGGGCCTCGATCACCTCCAAGCCCTTATTCATCAATGTAGCAGAATCAATAGTAACTTTTTTTCCCATCTCCCAGGTAGGATGCTTTAAAGCCTCTTTGGGAGTAACCGATTTTAATCTCGAGAAACTAAATTTAAGAAAAGGTCCACCAGAGGCGGTGAGGATGATGTGCGAGACCTTCTTCTTCTCTTCTCTCTTTAGGCACTGGAAGATGGCGGAGTGTTCGCTGTCCACGGGGAGTATCTCCACTCCCCTCTTATGGGCCTCGGCCATAATGATCTCCCCAGCTATGACCAGGGTCTCCTTATTGGCCAAGGCGATTCCCTTTCTCGCCTTTATGGCCTCTAAGGTAGGGATGAGGCCGCTAGCGCCAACGATGGCCGAGACGACCAGGTCCGCTTCCTTTAATCGGGCGACTTCAATTACTCCCTCCTGGCCGCTCATTATCATCATACTTTTAAAGCGCCCTCTTAATTCCCGGGCGCTTTTTTTATCTGCTAAGGCCACTATCTTAGGATGAAACTTCCTTGTCTGTTTCTCTAAGAGATTGATATTCTTCCTTGCTGTCAGGCCAATGACTTGAAACCTATCCCCTAAACTCTCAATGACCCTTAGGGTATTTATCCCTACTGAGCCGGTGGAGCCTAGTACGACAACCTTTTTCTTGATCATCCTTTATTTAAAAGAACCTCAGTCTTCCCACCACATGAATCACGTAATAGTACATCACGGGAGAGGTAAACAGGAGGCTATCCATAACATCCAGGAGGCCTCCGTGGCCGGGGATGATTCCACCCGCATCCTTAATCTCCGCTCCCCGCTTCAATAAAGATTCGCAGAGGTCACCGAACTGACCGACAATCCCCAAAATTAATCCCAAAATGAAGTAATGAACCAGGGAGAGACCGGGGCTTGAGAGCCACCTCTCCAGAAAGGGGCTCTTCTCAAGAAGGAAATAGGCCAAGAGGCCACTCGCTACGCTGAAGAGAAGACCACCTATCGCTCCTTCTATACTCTTATTGGGGCTCACCCGAGGAATGAGCTTATGTTTTCCTAGGGTTGTGCCGAAGACATAGGCCCCAGTGTCACCGAGCCAGGTAATCCAGAATAAAAGCAGAATATATTCCCCACCAAAGACGGCCCTCCTGAGGAGTAACTGATGGGAGAGGAGCCAGCCCACATAGATTAGGCCAAGGATGGTATAGGAGAGGTTGGTAATAGTCTCTAAGGGCTTCTTCCCGAATAACTGCATGGCCAAGAGCAAGAGCACAGAAGCAGTGAGGAGGGTATTGAGATAGTAGATGTTGCCCCGCCAAGCGCACAAGGCGAGGACTACTCCACAGACCATGGCCGTGATGCGTAGAATCCTCAATCCCTTGACCTTAGGCATATTGTAGAGCTCGAAGAGGCACAGGAGGATTCCAGCGATGATTAAAATTAAAAAGGGCCAGGAGCCGTACCAGATAAGCCAGACCAGGATGGGTGCAGCAACTAAGGTGCTTAAGATCCTTGTCCTTAACATATCACCTCTCAATCCTCCCGAACCTTCTCTCCCTCTTCTGGTAGTCCAGAACAGCCTGAAGAAGATCCTCCCTTTTGAAGTCTGGCCATAGGATAGGAGTTACATAAATTTCAGTATAGGCCAGTTGCCAGAGGAGGAAGTTGGAGATCCTCATCTCTCCGCTAGTTCTGATTAAGAGATCGGGATCCGATTGACCAGAGGTGTAGAGATATTTAGAAAAAGTCTCCTCATCTATCTTCTTTGGCCGATGGGCAATTATTTTCTTTACTGCATCCACAATATCGCTTCTTCCTCCATAATTAAGGGCCAGGTTGAGAATGATTCCTTTGTTATTTCTGGTGATTCTTTCCACCCGGGATAGCTCTTTCTGTAAAGAAGAAGGGAGCCTTTCCAATCTGCCGATGGGATGTAGGTGGGCATCGTTCTTCATGAGTTCCCCCACCTCATCCTTAAGGTATCTCTCCAGTGCCCGGAAAAGGCCTCTGATCTCCCTCTTTGGCCGGTTCCAGTTCTCGGTAGAAAAAGCAAAAAGGGAAAGGAGCTTTATTCCATAATCCTTAGCCGCCGGGACAATCTTTCTTAACCTCGCTATTCCTCTACGATGGCCGGCCATCCGAGGAAGACCTCTTCTTTTTGCCCAGCGGCCATTACCATCCATAATGATGGCCACATGCTCCGGTATCCTGCTCTTATCTAACTTTGATAGTAATTCTTTCTCTCTTCTGGTCATCGGGTTATTCTTCTACGATGGCCTCTACCGGGCAGGCTTCCTTACAAGCCCCACACTGGGTACAGGTCTCTTGGTCGATAGTATACTTTCCATCCACTTCCTTAATAGCTCCCACTGGGCATTCATCAACACATGTGCCACAGCCCACACAATCCTCAGTGATCTTAAAAGCCATCTTTTCCACCCCCTAAACGCTGATTGCCGCTGATATAGTGCGCAGATTAGCGCTGATAATCTGCGGTCAATGCTTAATATTTATGCTCTCTCGGATGCCAGCGAAGCGCATCCGTCATCTGCGTTTTGATCTGCGGTCATCTGCGTACTAGAGTTCGAGGATTTCCTTCTCCTTCTCCTTCAGAATCTGATCGATCTTTTTAATATACTTATCAGTAAGTTCTTGGATTTTTTTCAATCCTTTATGATAATCGTCCTCTGGGATTTTTTTCTTCTTCTCTTTGTTCTTTAATTCCTCATTCGCTCCCCTTCTTGCTTCCCTAATGGATACCCTCCCCTCTTCTGCCCTCTTCTTAACTATCTTGACCAGTTCTTCCCTCCTCTCCTGAGTAAGGGGTGGGAGAGCGATGCGAATTATTCCTTCTGAAACCTGGGGAGTGAGACCGAGATCTGAGGCCAGAATGGCCTTATTAACTGCGGGGAGAATCGATTTATCCCAGGGCTGGATGACGATGAGGGTGGGCTGGGGAGTAGAGATGGTGGCCAGATGATTCAGGGGGGTGAGGGTTCCATAATAGTCCACTTTGATTCCCTCCAGGATACTGGTTGAGGCCCGGCCGGTGCGCATGGTCGCCAAATCTCCTTTGAGGGCCTCAATCGATCTCTCCATCCTCTCTTCCGTTTCTCGATAGGTCTTCTCCACCCCGTTAGACCTCCTATATTAAAGATTTTTGCCCCGCTAAACCCCGTTAGAAATTTCACAAAACATCTTTTTGGGAAGATGAACACTATTAAATCTTTTATTAATTCTTGAATCCCTATATAAAACCTTGTCAGGATAATTCTCTAATGGGGTAAACCATTTTCCAATATTTTTTATACCTCTTTACAAAGTTATGAATACCCATGGTCTAACGGGGTCCATCATGTCACTCCTCCCCTAACCGATACCGCACAAATCTTCTTATTACAATATTCTCCTTGAACTTGGCTATGACGGAATCCAGGTATTCCCCAACCGTTATCTTCTCATCCCTTATGAAGGACTGTTCTAAGAGACAGACCTCTTTGTAAAACTTCTCCATCTTCCCCTTAACAATCTTGTCTATTACTCCTTTTGGTTTACCCTTTGCCCCTTCCCTATAGATATCTTCCTCCTTTCTGACTACCTCTTCTGGCACTTCTTCTCGAATAATGTAGGCAGGATTCAGAGCAGCGATCTGCATGGCGATATCCTTGGTCAGATCTTTGAACTCATCCGTCCGGGCCACGAAGTCGGTCTGAGAGTTTATCTCTAATAAGACCCCGATCCTTCCCCCAGTATGGATATAGGAGTAAATGAGGCCCTCCTTCGTTTTTTGACCCACTAATCCTTTAGCGTGGGCCAGGCCCTTCTTACGCAATAGCTCCCTTGCCTTTTTTAAATTTCCCTTTGTCTCCAAAAGGGCTGCCTTACAATCCATAATGGGAGCCAGGGTGGCCTCTCTTAACTTCTTGACTTGGGCAGCATTAATCTTCACTTTCCTTAACCCTTTTCTTCGTTATCTTCTTTGGCTTCCCCTCTTTGGGCTTCGCCCTTTTCGCTTCCTTCTTTTCCTTTTTTGCGGGTCTCTCTGCCTGCTTCGTAGGAGTCCGACCGCCTCTGGCGGACGGAGGACTTTTCAGGGCGACCTCTGTGGTTGCAGTCTTCTCCTTTGGTTTCACTACCCCAGCTGGCTTCTTTTCTTGCTTCTTTGCCTCTGTGACCTCTGCAAATTTCTCTGCGGTCTCTGTGGTTGCAGGTATCTCTTCCACCTTTTCTTCGACTTCCTCCTCCTCTTCTTCTTTCAAAACTTCAGGCCTTTCCTCCAAGATAGCATCCGCCATCTTGGTGCACACCAGGGTAATGGCCCGAATGGCGTCATCATTCCCCGGGATGATGTAATCCACTCCCGTAGGGTCACAATTAGTATCTACTAAGGCAACGACCGGTATCTTTAACTTGTTGGCTTCCTTAAGAGCAATCCTTTCCTTATAGACATCGATCAGGATTAGAGCGCCAGGGAGACCATCCATCCCCTTTATTCCTCCCAGGGTACGCCCTAGCTTTTCCTTTTCTCTTAATTTCTTAAGGGTTTCCTTCTTGGTCAGAGAAGAGAACCCTCCTTCCTTCTCTTGAGTCTCTAATCTCTTCAGGTATTCGATATTCTTCTTTATGGTCTGAAAATTGGTGAGTGTCCCTCCCAGCCATCTCTCCGTGACATAGGGCATCCCGCAGCGTTTTGTCTGACTAAGGATGGCATCCTTAGCCTGTCTCTTGGTCCCCACAAAGAGGCAGGTTCCCCCTTCCTTTGCCAATTCCTTAACGAATTTATAGGCCTCTTCTAACTTCCTCAGAGTTTTTTGAAGATCGATGATATGAATGCCATTCCTCGCCCCAAAGATATAATCCTTCATCTTGGGGTTCCACCTTTTAGTTTGATGGCCGAAGTGCATCCCAGCCTCCAAGAGCTCTTTCATAGAGACAACTGCCAAATTACACCCCCTAAAGTCAATGAAAAATTAAAAAGTTAAAATTAAAAATTGTTTTTTCTGTAGGTATCGATTTTGCATTCTGCATTTTTCAATTTGCATTTAGTATACCATTTTCTCTTTTATTTAGCAAGAAAATTTAGGCTCTGGGATGAGCCTTATCGTATACCTTCTTGAGTCTCTCGGTTGTGAGATGGGTATAGACCTGGGTAGTAGATAGGGAGGCATGGCCCAGTAATTCCTGAATACTTCGCAAATCCGCCCCAGCATCGAGTAGATGGGTGGCGAAAGAGTGCCTCAGAGTATGGGGGCCTATCTTCTGGGAGAGGGAGGCTTTCTTGATATACTTATCTAAAAGCCTCCTGATACTCCTTGCCGATATTCGAGCGCCGGATTTATTTAAAAAGAGTCCTCTCTCCCCTTCCCCTGGATGAAGGGTCTCTCTTCTTCTTAAATAATTATGGAGGGCTCGGGTGGCCTCTGTGCCAAAAGGGGCCAGGCGCTCTTTCCCTCCCTTGCCCCATACCTTGGCCACCCCTCCCAAGAGATCGACAGACTCCTCATTCAGTCCTACCAGTTCACTCACCCTCATTCCCGTAGCATAGAGGATCTCTAAGATGGCTCGGTCACGCAGGCCCAGGATACTCCTCTCATCTGGAGACTCGAGAAGGGCAAACACCTCCTTCAGATCCAGGAATTTGGGAAGTTTTTTGGGGATTTTGGGGGTCCTCGTTCCCAGGGCAGGGTTGATCTCCAGATACTCCTCCCTACAGAGGAATCTAAAAAAGGAGCGCAGGGTGGCCAGCTTTCTGGCCATGGTGGTGTGGGAGAGCCCCCTCCTCTGTAAGGAAGCTAAGAAGCGCCTGATAGTCAAGTGGTCGATATATTTCACCTTGAGCGGTATTTTTTCTTTCTTTAAAAAATTCAAGAAGTCATTGAGGTCAGCAGCGTAGCTCTTCCGGGTATGAGGAGAGACGTTCTTCTCTCCCTTTAAGTAGTTGCTAAACTTGGTAATATATTCTTCCACTTAATCTCCTGTAAGGTGATATTAAGTAGCATTGAACAATGAATCCGTCTGAGACGGAAACAATTGTTACTTGTTACTTGCTACTTGTTCACTGTAAGAACATTCTTTATTGGCACACTTAAGATATTTTCCTCTACTCCTACTATATTTTTCAACCAAGAACGAGCCGCACTCCGGGCAACCTTTACCTGCTGGTCTATCCCAAGAAAAGAAGTCGCACTCTGGATAGTCACTGCAGCCATAGAAGGTCTTTCTCTTCTTGGTTCTCCTCTGGACTATCTCCCCATTACAATCCTTCCTGGGACATTTTATTTCCAGAGTGAGTGGTCGGGAACTCTTGCAATCAGGATAAGCTGAGCAGGATAAAAACTTTCCGAAGCGGCCATGTTTTATGACCATAGGCGAACCACATTTCTCACAGATCTTATCTGTTTTCTCTTCAAGTTCCTTCTTTACATATCTCATCTCCTTCTGGGCTCGGGAAAGGTCAGAGGCAAAGGGACCATAGAAGGAGCGTAGGAGGTCTATCCAGTCCTCCTTTCCTTCCTCTACTTTATCTAATTTATCCTCCATCTGGGAGGTAAATTTGACGTTCAGGATATCAGGAAAGCTCTTGACTAATAGTTCGATGACCTTCTCCCCCAAGGGAGTAGGTTGGAAGTTTCCTTTATAGCTCCAACATAGTCCCGGCTCCTGATGGTCTCCATGATGGAAGCATAGGTTGAGGGGCGACCAATCCCTTCCTCCTCCAGAACTTTGATGAGACTGGCCTCTGAGAATCGAGGGGGAGGCTGAGTGAAGTGCTGGGCAGGAAGAACCTCCAATAACTTTAAGGTCTCCCGCTCTTTCAGGGGAGGCAGGGGCTTCTCCTTAAAGGACTTATCCTCTGGATAGAGAATAAGGAATCCTTTAAATCTCACCCGAGAATCAGAAGAGGATAGAGAAAACTTTCCTGCCTGGATGTTAAAGGTTTTCTTCTCCCATAGGACCTCTTTCATCTGAGAGGCGAGAAACCTATTCCAGATCAGACCATAGAGCCGATGCTGCTCAGGAGTCAGATGCTCTCTCAATTTCTCTGGGATGCGATGAAGAGAGGTGGGACGAATGGCCTCGTGGGCTCCCTGGGCTCCCTTTCTGCTCTTATAATACCTCGGCTTGGGTGGAAGATACTCTGGACCAAATTCCTTTCTGACATATCCTCTCGCCTCCTGGATAGCGCTCTGAGCCACTCTAAAGGAGTCGGTTCTCATATAGGTAATGAGGCCCACCATCTCCCCACCCCCAATATCCAAGCCCTCGTAGAGTTGTTGGGCAATCCTCATGGTCCTCCGGGCTGAAAAATATAATCTTCGTGCGGCCTCTTGCTGGAGAGTGGAGGTAATGAAGGGAGGGAGAGGAAATCTCTTCTTCTCCCCCTTAGTGATTTTCTCTATAATAAATTCTTCCTTTTTCAGCTGGGAAGAGATCTCTTGGGCCTTTAGTCTATCAGTAACCTTTACCTTCTTATTCTCAATTTTCTCTACGTCTGCTTCAAAGATTTCTTTACTTTCTCCCTGAAGTTTTGTATGAATGGACCAATACTCCTCCGGCTTGAAGGAGGTGATCTCCTTCTCCCTCTCGCAGATGAGCCTTAAGGCCACAGACTGCACCCTCCCCGCGGAGAGACCTTTTCTCACCTTCCTCCAGAGCAAGGGGCTTATCTTATAGCCCACGATTCTATCCAGGATTCTTCTTGCCTGCTGGGCATTGACTAACTTCTGGTCCACTTCCCGAGGATGAGCCAAAGCATCCTTGATGGCCTCCTTAGTAATTTCATGGAAGACGATTCTT
>JAUWXM010000113.1 GCA_030616365.1 bacterium
TTAGCTCCTTCTTAGTCTCTTCTTTTGGAAGCATGACATAGGTAGCGGCAGCAATGGGTATCTTTGCCTGATAGATCTTCCTCAGGACTTCCTTTGCTCCTGGTATGAGAGGGTCACTCCCCCCCTTATAATCTTGGGAGAGGTTCTTCCAGAATTGATCCAACCTCTCTTCTCTATTCTTGCTTCCTTTAGGAAGAATGCAATCGTTTATCTTTCCCTGAGAATATTTCTCTCGAAACTCTTTCCAAGAAAGGGGCTTAATACCAAACTTCTCCAAGTTTCTATTGAAGATGGAATAGAAACGCATCTTGGTATCACTGAGTGTGCCACCCAGATCAAAGATAAAGGCCCTGGCTCTGATCATTTTTCCTCTGGTGTAGTGGTTACTATCTGGGGGAGGAGATCCTTAGCATCGACAATTCCCAGGATCCTCTTGTTCTTATCGGCCACTACTAAGAGCTCTGCCTTGGCGAGAAGCATGATCTCGATGGCCTTCTTCAATGGCGTCCCGGGTTCAACAAAGGTGAGTTTCCTATCCATAATCTCTTCAATAGGTCTCTCCAGTCCAGCAACAACCAAGGGAACAGCCTTGGCCTTGAATTCAAAGACCCGCTGTTTGATGTAGCCATAGAATTTTCGGGAATCAATTCGGGCATGACCCAGTTCCATGGGGACTACTGCCGTTCCCTGAATAAAGTTCAGATGATTCTCCAGGGCAGAGACCTTACTCCTGTGATTTTTACTCAATAAGTATCTCAGGGAGGAATCGGGAATGATCTCTTCTTTCTCTTCAATAATGGTTGCCAAATAGGTGATATCATAGACATCCTCCGTACTCACCCCTAACTGGGGGTAGTTGTCCCTGATATAGAAAGCGAGCTCATCATCCTGATCTTTATAGGAAGGGGTATACTTCTCCATGGTATCTATGGCATCTGACAAGAAAACGCCCAGGGCTAAATCGAGATTGAATAATAGGCCAGCACTAATGATTGCTGAATCATCGCTGTGTCCTGGTCCGATGCGGTCCCGGATGTACATATACTTCACCACTTCTTCATCTATTTTCTCCCCTTCTTTCGGGGTGACAATCAGGCCCTTTCTCTTATAGCCTTCTATCTTATCCTCATGAGCCATGTGAGCAAACACCTCACCATCCAATCCCATCCTCTGCATTATTCGGGTATCAACTAAATAGCATCTTCCTCCCCCAATGGTAATCTTATGCTTCTTCTCTACCTCTTTTCTGATATCGCTATTATCCCTCAAGCCCCCAATATATAGTCCTCTTAGGACCTCGTGGGGATTGACGGTAAAGGTTCCCAAGAAGGGAATGCCCAAGAAGGGCTCTCCTTTCTTATTGATTAATCTATCCCTCTTCTCGCCCCTTATTACATCCCGGGCAAACTGAACAATATCATCGATTAATGCCTGACGTTTCTTCTTTATTAGCCCGGGATCGAGCCCTAAGGCCTTGACCACATCATTTATGGTGGTATTTATCCAATGGCGCTTCCTAAAGGCTCCCACTCCATTGTGTGCCCTTCCCTCTAAAGACTGGATGAATAATAGATTTTTAATCTCGTTGGTCGTTGCCAGATGTTCAAACTTACTCAGTCTTTTAAAATCCTTTTTAATCAATTCTCTCGGGGCAACGCCCCACCTAGTTAATTCCTTCGCCATTTTCTTCCTCCTTTACAACCGCTAAGATGTCAAAAAACCCGCCAAGACGCTAAATTTTGGCAGTTCTGTGGCTTGACAAAGTTGAGACTTTATGCCTCTGCTTTTTAAAATTTCTCACACCAGCTTCTCGTCAACCTTATTCCCTTCAGCATCATAGAGATAGGCCATATTCCCTGGATGCTGCCAGAGGGGATAGTCGTAGTCCATGTAGAAGTTATCCTGA
Organism: bacterium; assembly: GCA_030616365.1. GTDB lineage: Bacteria > UBP18 > UBA7526 > UBA7526 > UBA7526 > JAUWXM01. Next base: position 1,907 of record JAUWXM010000113.1, read on the forward strand.
GTCACTACTCTTTTGCCTGTTCTTATTTTGACAATATAGCCCACGCTTATCTGATGCTGGGGGAAAGTAAACCTCACTCCACTATCGTCCCTTATTGTCCAACCAGTGAGATCCTTGGCCATGGGACCATAGTTTATCACCTGGATATATTCCATCTCAACATTCTTCCACTCCCCTGCTTGAGGATCCTTCCTCGGCGCTGGAACATCACTACTAATCTTAAAAATATTTACTCCCTTTGCCATATCACACCCCCTTTTTGAGTTGTTCTTTTAACTCGCAAGCAAAAGTATTGTAGGCTTCCTTATCGAATAAAACAAAAACAATTAATTTTAAAGAAGAAGGAATCGCCAGAAAATTCTTTACCGTCTTGACCATGATCTTCGCTGCCCGATTTAAAGGAAAACCAAAGATTCCGGTTGATATTGCGGGAAGGGCAATGGACCTCATCTTCTTCTCCTGGGCTCTCTTTAAAGCGTTTAAGGTAGCATTCTTTAATTTCTCATCCTCGTTCCCTTCCCCATACCTTGGTCCTACAGCATGGATGACATACTTTGCCTTCAAATTTCCAGCACTGGTGACCACTGCTTCCCCAACCATCGTCCCGCTAATCTTATTACATTCTTCCTGGATGCTGGGTCCTCCTTTTCTTCTAATGGCTCCCGCTACCCCTCCTCCAAGAATGAGAGAGGCATTTGCCGCATTGACGATGGCCTCGGTATCCAGTTCCGTAATATCGCCTTGATAAAG
>JAUWXM010000044.1 GCA_030616365.1 bacterium
GCCTACTACGGCGCATTTCCAGGTCATGGCCATGGCCAAGGCCTTTATCTCATCCAGGGTAACCGTGGGATGATACCTTATTCCCCCTTTTGATGGGCCCCTATCCACATTATGCTGTACCCGATAACCAGTGAATACCTCCAAGGAGCCATCATCCATCTTTACTGGAATGGAGACGATGAGCTGCCTTTTGGGAAACTTAAGCTTCTTATGCAAACCAGGATCGAGTTTGAGTTTTTCCGCTGCCCTATCCAGTAATTCCAGACCAATCTGAAAAGAACTTAATTTCTCTTCCATCTCGAATCTCCTCGTATAAAAAGTTGATAAGTTAACAAGTTAATAAGTTATTGGGTTACGGTTAAGGTTACCCGTCCGCCGTAATAGTATTACTATGGAGGGCGGGCGATGCCTGTTTCGTTTAGGGGTTACGGTTACGTTATTACCTAACCTCTTAACGTTACCGATACGGGCTTCGTTACCCTAACCCTTTGACGTAACCTGTATCTTGTATTCGTATTTTCGTCTTACTAAAACTTTAGGCTTCCTATTCTTTTTATTGCTTCTTCTATTCTTGATTTATCGACTGTTAAAGCCGCCCGGATATAGCCCTCGCCAGATTTACCAAAACCGTTCCCCGGGGTCATGACGATTCCACACTTCTCCAGTAAAGTCTCGCAGAGCTTCGCTGAAGTATATTTCTCAGGCACCGGAATCCAAACATAGAAGGCCACTTTTGGCAAAGGAACATCCCAGCCTAATTTATTCAATCCATTTACCAAGATATTCCTTCTCTCCTTATAGGTAGCAACATTCTGAGCAATACAATCTTGGGGACCAGTCAGGGCCTCGATTCCCGCATACTGAATGGCGCCGAAGACCCCGGAGTCGATATTGGTCTTTATACTTCCCAATCCGGCTAAGATATCACTATTTCCGCAGGCCATGCCTATCCTCCAGCCGGTCATATTATAGGTTTTGGATAGGGAGTGAAATTCTATTCCCACTTCCTTTGCTCCCTCTACCTCTAAGAAGCTGTGTGGCTGATAGCCATCATAACCCAACTCAGAATAAGTGGCATCGTGGCAGACGATAACATTATTCTCTTTAGCAAATTCGACCACTTTCTTGAAGAAGTCTTTATCTGCTACGGCAGAGATAGGATTATTCGGATAATTGATAAACATTAATTTTGCTTTTTTGGCAATCTTTCTATCTATTTTATCTAAATCCGGTAAGAAATTATTCTCTTTCAATAAGGGCATGGTATGGGGAATTCCGCCAGCGAAGGTTACCCCCGCTCGATATACGGGATAACCCGGATCGGGAATGAGCGCAATATCTCCTTCATTTATGAAGGCCAACGGGATGTGACCTATGCCCTCCTTGGCTCCGATGAGAGTGAGGACCTCTCTCTCTGGATTTAATTCAATATGGAATCTCTTTTTATACCAGGAGGCAACCGCTTCCCGGAATTTAAGCATTCCTTCATAAGTAGGATATCTATGATTCTTAGGGTCCTGGGCAGCTTTATATAATGCCTCGATAATATGGTTTGGGGTAGGGAGATCGGGATCTCCTACTCCGAAGTCAATGATATCTACACCTTTAGCAATGGCTTCCCTCTTCGCCTTATCGATCTGGGCAAAGAGATAAACGGGTAGTTTCTCTATTCTTTCTGCTTTTTTAATCATTATATCCTCACAGATTAGCTCGAAACAGTAATTAAGTTATTGAGTAATCAACGGTTTCTTACTCAATTTCTCAATCGCTTAATGACACAATTACTCTGTGTCCATCCGTGTAACTATTCAATTTCTGATGCTGTAAAATAGTAGCTAACGTTCAAGGTTCAGCGGCGCGGCTTATCCGCGTACGCTTCAGGCTCTGGTTTGGCATGTCGTCTTTCAATAACACGCCTACTAACGCTACGAGTTCCGTCTATTTCAGAGTTGTCATTACGAAATCCTGACCAGTAAGATCAGTATCCTTATGGAGGTCCTTCCGCATAGCAGCAACAAGTTCGCCATAGGCGTCCCGCGCCCGCTTGTTGTTCTCGGAGGATTGTTCTTTTGAAAAATCAGCAAAAGCGAATGCGAAGGCATTGAGTTTCTTGACGACTTCGTCTGAGGCGTAAAGCCAAACAGCATAGCTTTGTTCGTAATAAAGATCCTTGGCCTTGGTGCGTTCGATTCCCTTGGTCAATTTGTCTTTAATAAAACCTCTCTTAATCTGAAGAATTATGGTTTCGTATCTTTGTCTTTTCTCCTCGTTTATCTTTAGCTCAAGTTCTTTCTTCTTGGTGAAGTGGTACGTCCCGGCGATAGACACGACGATAAGAACCACCGGCATTAGCGACTGCATGACTTGACCAAACGAGGGCCAATTGGTTGGGTTCCGTGCTCTGTTTGAGTTCTTTTTAGGGGGCATAGCAACCTCCTTTCAAGCAGTTACTGTTAACGAAGCAAGAGTTATGGATTCATCGCGACATCTGCCGAACATAGGTTTATCTGTACCAGTAAAATTACGGCTATTTCTTACCATATAAACTCTTTACCGCTTACCACCCGATTTTTTCATATAACGTTGTGGATAAGTGGCGAGTAAACGCCCAGCGTTTACTCGTCCGACTTCATCCTCTTGTTGGGTTGTTTCTTCCGCAAGTTGCTTGTGTCCTCAATCCACGTCTTCAGCGTAGTGTAGAACGGAACTTCTGCGACTACCACGGGCTGTTTCATATCTCCTGTTTTGGCAAAGACAGTTGGGGTGCCAGCCTTGCTGTCGAAACGTACGAAATAGGCAAAATGCTTCTGTGAGTGAGAGGCACATGCGTGAGCGTATGCGCGGCCACGATGATGGTAGAGTACTTCCTCGTGGAAACGTATCTCGGTCCTGCCCGAGACACGCTTCACAGAGTAGCAGGGACGGTACGGGACTAGAACGCGCCTGCGAGCATCTATGGAGAAATCGTGATACCGCAGTTCTCCCGTAAACCAATTACGGCGCATGTTGCCTCCATCTAACGTCAGCAGCAGTCGCTTCTTAACCCATTCGGTGACCTTCTTGCTCTTTACGTTGGCACACTTCAACACGTACTGTGCCTCGTGACGGAACCCGCCTTCATCCACATCCTCCGGAATCATGTGCTGGTATAGGATATCTTGAGCACTAATCCACTCAAATGGTGGTGTTCCGCCACCAAAGGAAGACCAAACACTGATCTCCACCATGACTTCGTCATCAAGTTCGGTCACCTTCATGGTCTCCAGGTCAAGCACGCGGAGTGAGAAGGAGGACCGTCTGGATGCCGTTCGCGGCTCCCGCTGCTCACGGCAGACCATGGCCGCAATCAGTCTGAAGTCCGGGGAGATCTTCATGTGGGGGTTGTGAAACCCGCGCGTCGCATCAGTTCTTGGCAGCGTGTATCGTGTGGTGGTCTCGAGTGTCTTTAAATTCACATGTATCAACGTGCTTTCTTCTGTTCCCTCTCCGTATCGAAGGATAATAGCTTCGTCATTGTTCGGAATACTGAGGAGACACCGGAGGTGCACGAGCTTGTCGCGCAATTTACTTCTTGAGAGTAACACGCTGGAACCCGTGTGGAAATTGACAAGGAAGTGAGCCTGGCTCCGCAGAGCGTAATCCTTAGTGTACTGAGTTGCTTCCAATAGAAACACAGCATCGCTCAATTGCACTGTCTTGATGTACTGCGCTGTCATGACCTTCTGTACAGTAGGTTTATCCCCGACGAAAGTCGCAATCATCAAGCTGCTTCGGTCAGGGGGGTCACGGTTGATATCTGCGTGGACGAATACCAGAGCAGGATACTGGTCTTTGGATACTCGCTCAAAGCGTGGCTCTTCCTCCGCAAGAGCCACAAAGGGGAGCACCACTGCCAAAATACAACAAGCGTTTCTTATGCAAGCCATGCTCAGGTTAATCAACCCTACGTGCCTTTTGTTTTTCATGCAGCCCACCATAGGTTTATCTGGTTAAACTAATTCTCCTTCGTAGACAATCGCCGCATCGCCTTCGAGGGAAAGATTGGTAATCTTGGAGGAAGAGGAATCGAAGTATACTGTCAGAATGGAACCGCTTTTAGTATGTAACTTGGTAGGGGATTTTGTTTTACCTAAAAGATGAGAGATTATAGCAGAGGCAGCGGCTCCTGTCCCGCAGGCCAAGGTCTCATCCTCCACTCCTCTCTCATAGGTTCTGATATCAAGGGAGTCCTTATTTCTTACTTTTATAAAATTGGCATTCGTTCCTTCCGGGGTAAATTCCTGGTGATACCTAATCTTCTTTCCCAATTCCTTTACCTTCGCCTTCTCTAAATCCTCTACAAAAAGAACCACATGGGGAACGCCGGTATTAATACTATGAACCTCATATTCTTTACCATCTACTGAAAGTTTAGAATTTAATTTCGGGTTAACCGGGTCGCTCATCTTGAGTTTTACTGTATTGTCAGAAACGACCTCTGCTTCCAAAACCCCAGCTTTCGTTTCAATCTCTATTTTTGATTTTTGATTTTTGATTTTTGATTTCGCCCAAAGGGCGATGCACCTCGCTCCATTGCCACACATTTCCACTTCGCCGCCGTCGGGATTAAAGATTCTCATCTTAAAATCGACTTTGGAGGAGTTTTCTATTAAAAGCACCCCGTCCGCCCCTACCCCTAACTTCCGCTTGCAGACTTTCTTGACAAGCTCTGATATCTGAGAACTGACATCTGATATCTGGCTCTCCCGATTATCTATAACAACGAAGTCATTCCCGCTGGCAGACATCTTAGTAAACTTAATCATTCCAGGCCTTTCTCTGACTCTGGCATCTCTTTGCCCAAGATAACCCCTTCGGGGTTACTTCCATAGGGGCTTCGCCCCTCTGGCGGTCGGCAAAGTCATGCTTTGCCTCCCTGTCACCCCCTGGGGGCAAGCAGATTCTTTCCCCCAGACCCCCTAATCATCGGTAAATGCTTAATTATTTATGCTCTCTCCAATGCCAGCGAAGCGCATTGGGTTCAGAATTTATTGAAATTCCGATACCTCAAGAAATGCTTAAAAAGATTGCTCTGCCTACTCTTCAAACAACTACTTCCCTGGGAATCTTGAGTTTTTCATTCTTCTTCAATAAGTCCTTAGGCACCGGTCTCTTTAAGGTAGTACCGATCATATCCAGTAGATACTTCTTAACTACTGTTGACCAGTATTTCTGGGTCACATAAAAGACCCTTGCTCCTCCAAGTTCATGCTGATAATCTGGCCAGGGATAGGAGGGCTGAGCCATGCCGATCCCCCATCTCTTCAGGCCGTTATAGCTCTCATAGGTGGCCCAGAACTCCTTCTGCTTCAGGGTATCAAATGCGTATTCACACTTGGCATAGTATAAAATCGCTCCGATCCTTAAGCCCCTCTTGAAGGCCATGGTGTGGAGGCTGATGTTGATATCCTCGTTCATGAGCCTTCCATTGACAAAGCCCACCAGGTGACCATTGATAAGCCCCAGGAATTGATAGGGGTCCTTCAACCGATTCCGATACCAGCCTAAGATCTCGGCGCAGACCCTCACTCCCACGATATCATAGAAGTCGTGGTCTATGTCGATCATCTTTTTTACATAATTTAAGAGCAGGGGCGCCTCACTCTTCTTGGCCGGCCTGATGAGCAGTTTCTCTCCATTCTTAAGCTTGACCCAGGCTGGAACAAAGGGCTTCACCTGCATCGGGGGCGGACTTAAAAGTGGCTCCAACTCCCGGACATCAAAAGTTATCTTCTCCTGTGATACCTTCTCCGGTGGTTCTTTTCTCATCTCAAACTCCTCCTTTCTTTAAACACAGATTACAGATAAACGGGCTAAACGTTACTTTATTCCAGGCCTCTCTGTGCCACTTCGATTGCTCTTATAAGTGCTTTTGCCTTATTCATGGTTTCCTGATATTCTCTCTCTGGAATAGAGTCAGCAACGATTCCTGCTCCTGCCTGGATATAGGCCCGGTTTCCCTTAATAATTATGGTTCTAATGGTAATGCAGGTATCGAGATTCCCGGAAAAAGAAAAGTAGCCCACTGCTCCGGCATAGGGTCCCCTTCTTACTGGCTCTAACTCTTCAATAATCTCCAGGGCCTTTTTTCTTGGGGAACCAACAACTGTCCCGGCAGGGAAGTTAGAGCGCAGGACATCAAAAGAGTCTTTATTTTTTCGTAGTCTTCCGGTAATATCACTAACAATATGCATCACATGGGAGTATTTTTCAATGACCATGAGTTCATTTACTCTCACACTCCCTGGTCTTGATACTTTTCTTACGTCTCTCTTCCCTAAGTCAACAAGCATCATATGTTCTGCTCTATCTTTAGGATGGGCAAGAAGTTCTTTTTCTAAGGCTTGGTCTTCCTTTAAAGTCTTTCCCCGATGCCTGGTGCCGGCAATGGGTCTCACTTCTACTACCCCCTCTTCCAACCTCACTAAAATCTCTGGCGAGGAACCGATCAGTCTCAAATCCTTGCACTTTAAATAATACATATAGGGAGAGGGGTTGATGGTTCTCAATGCCCGATAGATGTCAAAGGGATCAACATTAATCTTAGTCTCTAATCTCTGAGAGGGAACGACCTGAATGATATCCCCTGCCTTAATATACTCCTTCGCTTTCCTTACCTTTTTCTTAAACCCCTCTTTTGTAAAATTCGATTTTATTTTGACTTTTGACTTTTGACTTTGGACTTTGGACTTTATTCTGCTTGGCTTTCTCAATTGGCTTATCAAATCCTCAATCTTTCTCACCGCCTCCTGGTAGGCTTTCTTTGGACTTTTCTTAACATAAGCATTGGAAATCACCTTTATCTTATGCTCCAGATGATCGAAGATGAGAAGGGTATCGGTTAAAAGGAAGATGGCATCCGGAAGGTTCAAGTCATCTGGGTTCTCATCTGGAATCTCTTCAAAGAAACGCACCATATCGTAGGAGAGGTAACCCACCATTCCTCCCACAAACCGGGGAAGCCCTTTAACCTTTACGAACTTATAACCTGCCATTAACTTCTTCAAAGTAATGAGGGGCTCGGATACTAGCTGGACTTTCTTCTTCCCATCGCTAACTATCTCCACTCTTCTTCCCTTGCTTTTGAATATTAAGGAGGGGTTACTTCCTAAGAAAGAATATCTTCCTAATTTCTCTCCCCTCTCTGCGCTCTCTAAGAGATAGGCATAGTCACCGGTATCGATCTTGCTGAAGGCGGAGACCGGAGTTTCCAAGTCTGCCAAGACTTCTCTATAGACCGGGATGAGGTTTCCTTTCTTAGATTTCCGAATAAATTCTTTTAGGCTTGGATAATACATAGATAAACCTTTACAAACGAACTGCTACTCCCTTTTTCTTTAAATACTCCTTGGCCTCTCTTATAGTATATTCTCTGAAGTGGAAGATAGAGGCAGCCAAGACAGCGTCTGCCTTCCCCTCTGTCAGTGCCCGATATAAGTGCTCCAAGTTCCCTGCACCGCCAGAAGCGATGACTGGGAGGTCAGTGGCCTCAGCAATCAAACGAATGGAAGGGATGTCATATCCCTTCTTTGTTCCATCAGCATCAATACTGGTAGGTAAGATTCCTCCCGCCCCTAAATCCTTTACTTCTTTAGCCCACTGGATAGCATCCTTGCCCGTAGGGGTCTTTCCTCCCTCAACGACCACCTCATATCCTGAGGGCATACTGGGATTTTTTTTAGTATCGATGGCTACAATGATACGCTCCGGGCCAAACTTTTGAGAGGCCTCTCTTACTAAACCTGGATTTCTGACCGCTGCGGTATTGATGGCTATCTTACTTGCCCCCGCTTCGAGTATCTTTTCTATATCCTCAAGGCTTCCAATTCCTCCCCCCACAGTGAGTGGTATATTTACCGCTTGCGCTACCTTCTTCACCCAGGGAAGCATGGTCTTTCGTTTCTCCACAGTAGCGCTAATGTCGAGGAAGGCTAATTCGTCTGCTCCCTCTTTTTCATAGAGAGCAGCGGTCTCAGCAGGATCTCCTACATCCTTCAGATTAACGAACTTCACCCCTTTAACCACCCGGCCATTCTTGACATCCAGACAGGGAATTATTCTCTTGGTCACGGATAGATCCCTCGTAGTCTTGTGGCCTCTGCCACCCTTGAGACAGCGAGCATATAAGCGGCCATTCTCAGATTCACTCTACATTTTTTTGAGGTGCGCAGGACATCATAGAAGGCCTCGGTCATAATCTCCTCTAATCTACGGTTGACCTCTTCCTCCTTCCAGAAGAGGGCCTGGGTATCCTGAACCCATTCGAAATAGGAGACCACCACCCCAGCGGCATTGGCTAAGATATCAGGAATGATGAATATCTTCTTCTTAGCTAATATCTTATCCGCTCTGGGAGTGATAGGACCATTGGCCGCCTCAGTAATCATCTTGGCTTTTATGCTATGGGCATTCTTTTCTGTAATCTGATTCTCCAGGGCAGCGGGAATGAGGACATCGACCTTTAAGCCAAATAGTTTCTCATTCGCCCTTTTAAAATTACTAATGAACTGCGGACCCTTGAAGCCCTTAATAACTTTATATTTAGTTCTTTTTACATGTTTTATCAAAGAAGGGATGTCTATCCCTTTAGGATCGAATAGGCCACCACTGATATCGCTAACCACTACAATCTTTGCTCCCGCCTTATGCAACAACTTGGCGGAGGCGCTCCCTACGTTCCCGAATCCCTGGATGGCAATGGTTGCCCCCTTTAAAGAAAGACCGATATATTTCAATCCCTCCCGGGTAACGATCGTCACCCCTCTTCCCGTAGCATCGAGCCTTCCCTTAGAACCTCCTAGATGGACCGGCTTTCCAGTAACCACCCCGGGAACGGAGAACCCCTGATGCATACTATAGGTATCCATCATCCAGGACATAACTTGAGGATTAGTATAGACATCGGGAGCGGCGATGTCCTTCTCCGGGCCGATCATCATTATAATCTCGTAAGTAAACCTTCTGGTCAATCCCTCCAGCTCCTTTAAGGACATCTCCCTGGGGTTACAGTATACTCCTCCCTTGGCCCCCCCAAAGGGAATATTCACTACAGCACACTTCCAGGTCATGAGCATGGCTAAGGCAGTAATCTCTTCCAGGGTAACCTCAGGATGATAGCGAATGCCTCCCTTGGCTGGTCCCCGGTCAACATTATGCTGCACCCGATAGCCGGTGAATATTCTCAGGCGACCGTTATCCATCTTGACTGGTATAGAGACGATTAAAGCCCTTTTGGGAAACTTGAGTTTATCTACCAGTCCCGAGTCCAGTTTTAACTTCTTGGCCACCATATCCAAACGCTCCCGAGCATCGGTTAAGAATTGCATCCCTTTTTGGTAATCTCTGGTCATCGTATCCCCCCTTTTTTAAGGTATCTATCTATAGCCCGGGCGGCCCTCTTGCCCTGCCCCATGGCATCGATTACTGTAGCCTCGCCCGGTACTATGTCCCCGCCGGCGAATACCCCCGGCATAGAGGTGGCTCCATCCTCATCTATTAAGAGATGGCCCTTAGGAGTAGTCTTCAGGTCCGGGGTATAAGAAGGCAATAGGGGGTTGGGCCCCTGGCCTA
>JAUWXM010000108.1 GCA_030616365.1 bacterium
GTCATATTGGGATAATAGAAAAGTCTCCCCGACTTCGGGAGATACTCTATGGGATGGAGATTGACCAGAAGAACTCTATAGCCCCTCTTCATCTGTATTCCTCTTGGAGTATCCAACCTTCCCGGGAAAGGAAGATCCGAGTTATAGACTTTCTCCTTTGGTGGGGTAGCCTTCTTCAGCCTTCCCTTATGACTTAAAGGTATGGGCTCCTGACCCACCTCAACATCATACTCTCCCTTGAGTTGAATCTTCTCCCCATGGGTGATATTTATTCTCTTCACCTTCTCACCAAAAGGAACTAAGACCCTTATGGTCTTTACTGGTAATACTGGCTCTCCTGGCTGGCCAATACTGGGCATCCCCTTCATAATTACTCGCTGGGATCTACCAGTCTCTGTAATCTCTGGAACCGGAAAGTCTACCTCAATCCTGATTACTTTTTTGGCGTAGGCCAGGTTGGTGCTTAAGAAGATAATACCTATAACGAGAATGAGGCTTCTTACCATTCTCTTCATTTCATTTCCCTCCTTTAGGATAGCTAAGGATTTCTTCTGGGTTTACTACTAATTCTTTCACTCTTCTTTCATCCTCTATCCGACCCCTGAAGGGGATCGGTCTTTCAATCGGTCTCGTCTTTACTCTTATTAACATCCTCTTATAATAGGATATCCTTCCTTCTTTAGGGATATACTCCACAGGATGAAGATTCACTATCAGTATCCTATACCCTCTCATACTCTGAAGCGAGCCAAAGGTATACCATCTTCCCGGAAAGGGCTTTTCTGAATTATAAATTCTCTCATCCCGTGAGGTAGGTCGGATCTTTCCTTTGTAACTTAAAGGAACCGGCCTTTCCCCCGGCTCAATATTGTATTTTCCTTCTAAAGTAAGCTTTTTCTTCCCTATGACATCTATTTCTCCTATTTCCTTACCATAGGGAATGAGTATCTTGACCGTCTTTTCGGGAAGTAAGGGCTCACCGGGTTTAGCCATATTTCCTATATCTTGCATAATTATCCGGTGATACTTCCCTACCTTACTAATCTTCGGGATGGGAAAGTCAACCTTGATCTCTGAAGTATTCGTCTTCCTTCCCATTCCCAGAATAATGAGAACCAGAATCAAGCCACCAATAATGGATAACCACTTTCTCATCATCAATTTTTTTCCTTCTTTATTCGCGTTGATTCACGTCTTCGCTAAATGCCCGCCAAAAGGCGGCTTTCTAATCGAGAGGGGAAGATGGCTCCGGAGGAGGGATTCGAACCCCCGACCAAGTGGTTAACAGCCACCTGCGCTACCACTGCGCTACTCCGGAGCGCCTTTTATATAGTATATCATTCTTAGAAGAATTTGTCAAATTCGCTTTCTATGTCTAAAGATTTTAACTGCCTCAAGTATTACGAAAAAGGCTAGGATTAATAGAACCAACCCGATCACTCCCACCACTAAGGAGTTCATTCTACCTTCACCTTTATCTTCTCGCCTTTTTTCACATTTAAAACCTTAGAGGCGTTTCCCAGATTAACGGAGATCGCGAAAAAATCCAGAACTACCAAATAGAGCAAGGAGTTCTTTTTTAATTCTCCTCTATTATGAGGATGGGTTCCTGGCAATAGCTGCACTCTCCTCTTTTGATATGGTATTCGAGGATAGCGTAGTTCAGTCTCCTGATGAGAAGTTTATTACACTTAGGACAGTAGGTATTCTCCAATTCGTGGCCGGGAACATTCCCCAGATAGACGAACTTCAATCCTGCTTCTTTTCCTATCCTCTGGGCTTTCTCCAAAGTGGCCACTGGAGTAGGAGAAAGATGGGATAATTGGAGGTAGGGAATAAAACGAGTGACATGCCAGGGGGTATCCTCTCCCAAATTTTCATAAATCCAGATAGCGATCCCCTCCAATTGCTCCTCATCATCACTATGTCCTGGAATGATGTTGGTTACGATCTCGATATGCATTTTCCATTTATCCTTCGCCCTCTTAGTCACTTCCAATATCCCCTTAAAATCGTCTACTTTGGCAAGCCACTTATAAAACTTATTGCTGAACCCTTTAATGTCCACCCGAAAGGCAGCAAGGTAAGGCCCGATCATATCCAGGGCCTCTTTGGTGATATAACCATTCGTCACATAGTTGGAAAGAAGTCCCTTCTTCTTAGTAAGTCTTGCGCAGTCTAAGGTATACTCAAACCATATGGTCGGCTCATTATAGGTGAAGGATAGACCTTTACACCCATTTTCCTTTGCCCGCCTTACCACTTCTTCTGGAGAGAGATATTCAGTGACCTTGGACTTGTCCCGAAGGGATCCCTTTGGGAGACTTTGGACTTTGGACTTGTAATGCGCAATCTCCCAGTTCTGACAGCCAAGACATCTGAAGTTACATCCCAAAGTGCCTAAGGAGAGCCACTTCGATCCCGGATAGAAATGGAATAGGGGCTTGATCTCAATGGGTGCGATATGCCTTGTAGAGACCTCCCCATAGATTAGAGTATAGAGTCTTCCGTCTCGATTCTCTCTGGTAAAGCAGTAGCCCATCTTGCCTTTAGAGATAATACATCTCCTCTGACAGATGTTGCATTTTACCTTCTTATTTGCCAATTTATCATAGAATAATGCTTCCTTAATCAACTTTCCCTTCTAAAGAAAAAGCCCCCGATGTATCGGGGGGCTTGTCCCGCTAGAAGTAATCCGTCCCCAAAGGGGACGGATGAGGACTCCTAACAGAGTTCACAGAGACGTTCTAAGCGAGCCCAATTGGCGTCAATCTCTTTTTGAATCTCATCAATAATATGTTTGTTTTCCTCGGTAAATAAGTGTTTGAAACGGCCCTGGGTCTTCAAAAATTCTTTTACCGGTTTTCTCTCCTTTGGCTTGTGAGTAAAGCGCCAGATGCCTTCCTCCACTTCAATCAAGGGCCAGTATCCGGTCTCCACAGCCAACTTAGCAATCTTAATGGTATCTTCCTGGGGATAGCGCCAGCCCCGATGACACATAGAAAGCACATTGATAAATGCCGGGCCTTCTACGCTAAAAGCCTTCTGGGCCTTGGTCACCAAATCATTCCAGTGGGAGATAGTT
>JAUWXM010000028.1 GCA_030616365.1 bacterium
CATCTCCCAATAAAGTATTAATTGCTCCTCCGGCAGAAGCGGCCTTCTTCTCTCCAAACATCACTATCTCCCTGCTCCGCTAAAAGTGGAGCAGTCATTTATATAATCTAAAGAATCTATTTCCTTGTTGAACTTTCCCACCTGGTAGGAGATTTCTCTCTCTCCTAAACAACCGATAGTCTCACCCTTTTTTACCCTTTCCCCAACCTTGACATTCACTCTTTCTAAATTCTCATATTCTGTCTTGAGATTATTTCCATGATCTATAATTACCCTTCCTCCAGAAGCACAGAGAACCTTTCCCTCTGCCGTCGCCCGCACCACACTTCCCGGAAGAGAAGCAATCTCCAATCCTTTAAGAGATTTTGAAATAATCCATCCCTTTTCAACCGGACTTATAGAAGGGAGGAATGCTTCCTTCATCCTCTCCCCTTCCAATCCCTTCTCTAGTTCAGAGAGGCTCCTCTCCTCTCTTTCCAGGAACTTTTCTTCCATCAAGACTCGTGGACTTTCTTGGGCTGGACCGCCCGTTGCTACCTCAGTCTCCCGAGAAGAACCAGTCAAGACCTTCAACTTTGCCTCTAATCCTCGGACATCAGCCATGGCCTCTCTAATCTTGGCCACCTCACGGGAAAGCTCTAAGTTGGCCCTCCTCGTTTGAGAGAACGCTCGGAATTTAAATAAGAAGAGGCCAGAAAGAATGATTGTCCCTGCGCATAGAAAGATGAGGGAACAAAAGATAGCCAGAGGGATTCTCAAATTATAGGAATTTCTCTGGCTGTGAGGAATGAAGATAATAGTTACTAATCTTTTAAGTCCTTTTCTCATAAGTCTCTCTCCACAAATAGTAAGAATAACATAAGATAGATGGCTTTGTCAAGTATTTTCAAAAATTTTTCTTGCCTCTTAACTTCTCTAAAATCCCTTCTAATTGCTCACTTGAGTAATATTCTATCTCAATCCTTCCCTTCTCTTGAGTTGTGGGTTTGATCTTAACTTTAGTCCCCAGAGCTTTGTTCAACTCCTCTTCAACCGCCAGGATCTCCGGGGATCTGGGAATCACCTTCTTCGGTGGAAGGACTACCTTTCCTTTTAACTTATTGACCAAATCCTCTGTCTCCCTCACAGATAGTCCGCTCCTTTTCACTCTCTTGGCTGCCTTTATCTGCAAGGCTCGGTTCTCAAGACTCAGGATGGCCAGTCCATGGCCCCGAGAGAGGTTTCCCTTAGAGATCTCCCTTTGAACCTCTTTAGGGAGTTTTAGAAGTCTTAAGGTATTGGCTACCGTTGCCTGATCCTTCCCGATCTCTCTCGCTAAGTCCTCTTGCTTTATCTTGAACTCCTTTATTACCCTCTGGTAGGCATGAGCCTCTTCCATAGGATTCAGGTCCTCCCTCTGTAAGTTCTCAATGAGAGCCAGCTCGAGCATCTCAGTATCAGAGACCTCTTTCACAATTAAAGGAATCTTCTCCAGACCTAATTTCTTCGCTGCCCTGAGTCTTCTCTCCCCAGTGATTAATTCATAACCGCCTTCTATAATCCTTGCCAGGACCGGTTGGATAACCCCCTTCTCTCTCATAGAAGAGATAAGTTCCTCTAACTTTTGGGGATCGAACTCCTCCCGTGGCTGGAACCTATTTGGCCTGATTGAGGACAATTTGGCCTCAATAATATTCTCTTCCTTAACTGGTCCCACTTCTGGTATGAGAGCAGCCAGTCCTTTGCCTAATGCCTTCTTAGCCATTATTAACCTCCCTGCTCCGCCTTTGGCGGAGAGTTATGAGTTATTAGGTTATGCGTTATGAGTTTGAGGGGCGTGTCCTTTGTAAAGCGAACATGACGGAGAAGATGGTAACAAATCTTAAGTGTACGAAAGGAAAGGAAGCCGGAACTGACCGAGCGAAGTGAGAGAATTCCGGAGGTTCCCCTTTCGTAAACTTTTTAGATTTGTCCAGATTCGAAGTTTTGCTGAGCGTGCAAAGGCACGACCCGATAAAACCGCGATCTTTTTTATTCTCCCTGCTGAGCAATAATCTCTCTGGCAAGTCTCTTATATGCCTTTGCTCCCGCACAATGTCTATCGTACAACGATATCGGTTTTCCAAAACTCGGTGCCTCTGAAAGCCTAACATTCCTCGGAATAACTGTTTTGTAAACTTTATCTCCGAAGTACTCCTTTACCTCTGCCGCTACCTGATGGGATAAGTTCGTCCTGGTATCAAACATGGTTAGCAATACCCCGGCCAACTTTAAAGATGGATTATAATTCCTCTGAACTAAACCGATGGTATTCAAGAGTTGGCCTAATCCTTCCAAAGGATAGTACTCACACTGCATGGGGATGAGGACCTCATCAGAAGCAGTTAAAGTATTTATGGTCAAGAGCCCCAGGGAAGGAGGGCAATCGATGATGATATAATCATACTTTTCCCTAATATTCCCCAATGCTCTCTTGAGCAATGTCTCTCGAGATTCTAAATTTACCAGCTCTATCTGAGCACCAGAGAGCTGGATATTTGAAGGGACAAGATCCAAATTCCTTATCTGAGTGGGTAGAAGGACCCTCTCTATCGGTCTATGGGCGATCAATACCTCATAGATAGAGTGCTCCACTCTATTCTTATCTATACCTACGCCGCTGGTGGTATTCCCCTGGGGATCGATGTCTATTAAGAGCGTTTTCCGACGATGACTAGCTAAATAAGCAGCTAAATTAACAGCGGTGGTAGTCTTTCCCACTCCACCCTTCTGATTGACAATGGCATAGACCTTTCCCACTTTAGCACCTAAATCAAGATAACCCCTTTGGGGTTACTTCCATAGGGGTTTCACCCCTCTGGCGGTCGGCAAAGGCATGCTTTGCCTCTCTGTCACCCCCTGGGGGCAAGCAGATTCTTTCCCCCAGACCCCCTAATCCTCGGCATCGTAATTTATTCAAATTCCAATACCTCCATTCTAACACAAAAATACTAAAAAGCAAGAAAAAAATTCCCTACCATAAAAATGATAGGGGATTATTCCACGTGGAATATAGTCAAGCTACAAGCCACAAGCTACAGGCTTTACTTCTGCAGTTTGGAGCTTGAAGCCTGAGACCTGAAGCTTGAAGCCATCATTATTTTAAGGGTCTTTTCTGAGGGATTCCTGAACGGCGGGGGAGTCTATCGGGTGTTTCTAATATCTTCTCAATGATTACTAATTTTCTCAACTTACGGGAGAAGGGGAGTCTTAAAGAGATAATCCCTTTCAGTTCTCCCCCTAATATCTCAATGGCTTTTCTTGCCTCTTCTAATTCTTCCTTTAACTTTTCTCCTTTCTGAACGATGAATAGACCCCTGATCTTCAAGAAGGGGATTCCCAACTCAACCAGGATATCCAACCTTGCTAATGCCCGAGCCAAAACTATATCATATCCCTCCCGATATCCTTCCTTTCTTCCATACTCTTCTGCCCGGCCCCAGATTATCTCTAAGCCCTTTAGTTTCAAGGACTTAGAAAGATATTCCAAAAACTCTATCCTCTTCCTTGAGGAGTCCAAGAGCGACAGGGAAATCTCAGGCCTTAGAATCTTCAAAGGAATTCCCGGAAAACCAGCACCGGTCCCGATGTCTATAGCAGATATCTCCTTAATGTCTATCGCCTTGAGGATGGTCAAAGAATCGAGGAAATGGGTAATGATGATCTCTTTCGGATCCTTAAGAGAAGTTAAGTTCATCCTCTTATTCCAATCCTGGAGGATCCCTAAATAAGTGAGAAACTGTTTAGCCTGCTTCTCACTTAACTCAATCTCTAACTCCCTTGCTCCGTCAACGAGTATCTTCTTTAATTTACTCTGAGATCTGATATCTGACATTTGAACTCTATCCCGTTTCAAAAACTGTATGAGCGGGTGACTCGGCGGATCTCTATGAGCGGGAGGATCCACACCGGGCGGAGGGGCCCACGAAGAGAGAATGCCGAGGCAGGACCCGCTTTGAGGAACCTTATCTTTTTATTCCACGTGGAATATTCTTTAGTTGCTTCATATAGATCTTTCGGATATGGTTGAAGATCTCGATATACTTTTTCGTCCTATAATCGGGATAGGTCCACTCCCAGGGGATGAAACTTCCCCGTAAAGGGGCGTGGCCCCCACGGGGCTTTACGCCCTTCTTGTATCTTAAAGTTACCTCACCATAGATCCCCTTTCCATAGTATATTCGGTGCTGATAATCCTTTGTAGTAGCCAGGACTAACTTGGCCGGAGCGAGATACCCAGGATCTAAATTAATCAAACGATTCCCTCTTTTATCACCAAACTTCTTCTCTAAATTATTGGTGAGTATCTTAATCCTGGGCAGTTCCTCTGCCTTAATCAGTCTCTTAAAAGAATAAAACTTCCTCTTAAGATCCTTCCCGAACTCTGGTTCATAGTAATCCGTCTTATCGAAGGGAAGTAGGGGACTCTCATAATCTACTGGCCCGTGTTTCCTTTCCAATACCTTTAAGGTTTCTTTAAAGAGCCCCAATCTATTGGTAAACATCCCTACAATCAGTTTGACTAGTTTATGCTCTCTTGGCTCGCTCACTCTTCTTTCTTCTCCTCTCGCAAGATATCTCCTTCGGAGATACTTCCATAGGGGTTTCCCTCCGGGTCCGGGGCGCTCACCGTCTCGCGCCCGTGCCTTTCGCTCCCCTTCAGGTCACTCGCTGCTCCTTACTCGTCGCAGCCGGCACCCCTCTGGCGGTCGGCAAAGACATGCTTTGCCTCCCTGTCACCCCTTAGGGGAAAGCAGATTCTTTCCCCTAATACCCCTAATCCGCGCATCGGAATTTATTCAAATTTCCGACGCTTTAGATAAACTAAAAGAAGGGAGATATCTGAGGGGTTTACTCCCGAGATTCTCGATGCCTGCCCGATAGAAATGGGCCTTATATTATTCAGTTTCTCCTTAGATTCAATCCTCAGTCCCTCTAGTTTAGAATAATTGAAGTCAAGGGGAATCCTTTTCTCCTCAAGCCTCTTAAATCTTCCTATCTGTTCCAATTCCCTCTTGATATAGCCCTCATACTTCAGAGCGATCTCCACTCCTTGCGCAACCTCAGAAGATATTTTCCTCTCGTCCTCATCAATCTTAACCAGGTCCCTATATTTCACCTCTGGTCTCTTCAGAATCTGGGATAGGGGAGTATCCTCCTTTATCGGATCGGTCCCCAGTTTCTTTAAGAGATTATTTACCCTTCTAGTCGGCCGGGCGAGACTCTTCCTCAACCTTTTGATCTCCTTTTCTATCTGGGCATACTTTCTCTGACATCTTTCATAATCCTCGTCGGAGATAAGACCGAACCTGTGGCCATACTTCATGAGTCTCTGGTCGGCGTTATCACATCTTAAGATCAACCTATGCTCTGCCCGGGAGGTGAACATGCGATAGGGTTCCTTCGTTCCCTTGGTCACTAAATCATCGATTAAGACGCCGATATAGGCTTCGGATCTATTAAGAATAAAGGGCTCTTTTCCTCGAATCTTCAATACGGCATTTATTCCGGCCATTAATCCTTGCGCTGCGGCCTCCTCATATCCCGAGGTCCCATTGATCTGTCCAGCAAGGAAGAGGTTCTCAATCCTCTTTGTCTCAAGGGAGAGTTTTAGCTGGGTAGGAAGAACAAAGTCATACTCAATGGCATAACCTGGCTTGGTAATCTCGATCTTCTCCAGGCCCTTCATGGTACGCAGTGCTTTGAGTTGAATAGCCTCAGAAAATCCGGTAAAGAAGCCATTAACATAATACTCTGTAGTATCCCTTCCCTCTGGCTCTATAAAGATCTGATGTCTCTTCTTCTCCGGAAATCTGGCGATCTTCTCCTCAATAGAGGGGCAGTATCTCGGGGGAAGGCCCTTTGCTTTGCCAGTGATAAGAGGGGAATCTTTTAGATTCTTCTTAATCACCTTGTGGGTGGCATCATTTGTGAAGGCCAGATAGCAGGGGATTTGCTTGGTTTTGATCTCTTCAGTTGAGAATGAAAGGGGCGGTGGAGGAGTGTCTCCAGATTGCTCAATTAAAGTGGATAAATTGACTGTTTTTCCCTCGATCCTGGGAGGAGTGCAGGTATTGAGCCTCTCTATTGTGAGGCCTATTTTCTTTAGGCTATCAGAGAGTCTATCGGCAGGGAACTCTCCCATCCTTCCTGCCGGAAAGGAGAGTTTACCCATAAGAATAAGGCCTTTTAAGAAGGTTCCTGTTGCTAAGACAATTGCTTTTCCTTTATATTCTATACCTGTTTGGGTTTTAATTCCGATTGCCTTCTCACCTTTGATTATGATTTTTTCTACTAAGCCCTCTTTTATATCGAGATTTTTCTCATTTTTCAGAGCTCTTCTCATGCTTATCCTGTAATCTCTCCTATCTGCCTGGGCACGTGGGGCCTGAACCGCTGGTCCTTTCTTGGTATTGAGCATCCGGAACTGAATCCCGGTCCGATCAATATTCTTGGCCATCTCTCCACCAAGAGCATCTATCTCCCGGACGAGATGGCTCTTTCCCAATCCTCCAATGGCCGGGTTACAGGGCATATGAGCGATGTTATCCAGGTTTGAGGTTATCAATAATGTCCTGGCTTTCATCCTTGCTGAGTCCAAAGAGGCCTCACAACCAGCATGTCCCCCACCGACGACAATAACATCATATTCCTTCTTATGGTTAGCCATAATTTTCCCTTAAACAGTGCGATAAGAAAGCCTCTCGCTAATGCTCGAGAACCTTGTTATTCGGGCTTTCTTAGTAGAGGGGGTAAACGAATGCGCGCCCTCATAATAAAGATGCCTTCGCTTCGCGAAGAACTTTGTTATTCCTCCGCATCCTTAGTAGACGAGGCAAGCAAAGCGCGTCGTCATAATAAGCGGGTGACTCGGCAGATCTCTGTGAGCGGGAGGATCCACACCGGGCGGAGGGGCCCGCGAAGAGAAAATGCCGAGGCAGGACCCGCTTTACTTCCCTATGCAGAACTGGGAGAAGATCTCATCCAGAATATCCTCAGTCACGGTCTTTCCCGTAATCTCTCCTAGGCTATCTAAAGCTGTTTTGAGATCAACGGAGATAAACTCTGCCGACATATTCTTTTTGATACTCTCTATCACATTCTCCAGGCCTCTCTTTGTCCTTTCTAAAGCATCCTTATGTCGGATATTGGTCACTAGTGTCCTATCTGAAGGAGCAACTCCGCCTTCGAAAATAAGATCAATAATTACCTTTTCTAATCTTTCTAAACCAGTCTTCTTTGTTGCCGAGACCTTTAGTACTCTCTTATCATGCAAAATCTTCCTTATCTCATTAACCTCAATGACCTCGGGAAGGTCGGTCTTATTTATGACCACAATAACCTTCTTATCTCTGACATCCTCCATTATGCTGTGGTCCTCTTTCGATAAACGGGTGGCGGCATCCATGACAAGAAGGACCAGATCCGCTGCCTTCAGAGACCCCCTTGTCCTGGCTACACTTTCCTTTTCAACGATCCCCTCTGCAGTAGTAAGTCCTGCGGTATCAATGATCTTCAGAGGAATCCCACCTACATTAATAATCTCCTCAATGATATCCCGGGTGGTTCCGGGAATCGGGGTCACAATGGCCCTCTTTTCCTTCAATAAGGCGTTAAGAAGGCTCGACTTCCCCACATTTGGCCTTCCAATAATAACTGTCTTTATTCCTTCCCTCAGGATTTTACCACCTGCGGCACCTTCCAGAAGTTTCCTTATCTCTTTTAAGACCTTCCTTGCTCTAAGAAGCATCTGAGGAGACTCAAGCCTCTCGATATCTTCCTCAGGAAAGTCGATGGCTGCTTCTAGGTGAGCGGAGAGATTAATGAGTTCCTGGCGAAGGCCTTCTATTTTAGAGGAAAGCTCCCCATCCAATTGATAAAGGGCAACCTTCAATCCCATCTCTGTCTTGGCCCTGATGATGTCCACTACCGCTTCTGCCTGGGCCAAATCTATCCGTTCATTCAGAAAGGCCCTCTTGGTAAACTCCCCTGGCTCAGCCAATCTGGCCCCATTTAATAAGATTACTTCTAATATTTTTCTTAAAGGGACAATCCCACCATGGCCACTGATCTCGATCATATTCTCTGCGGTGAAGGATCTGGGCTTCTTAAATATAGAGAGCATGACCTCGTCTATCTTCTCTTTACTTTGGGGGTCGATGATATGGCCGTGATGGACGGTATGAGAGGGGAGTCGGGAAACTTTCTTAGAGAATATCTTATTGGCAATAGAAAAGGCCTGAGGACCGCTTATTCTAACGATTCCCAGGCCCCCCTCACCGATGGGTGTGGATATGGCCGCAATGGTATCCTCTAACATGTAGTCTCCAAGATTAAACTTCTTGCTCCTTATCCTTTATTCCCTTAGGAACGATGACTACCTGCCTCTCAATCCCTTCTCCCACGCTTTCAGTCTCAACATCCGGGTCTTCTGCTAAGGTAGTATGGATAATTCTTCTCTCATAGGGGTTCATGGGCTCCAGGAAAACCTCGGTATTTCCCTCCTTTGCTCTCTGAGCCAATCTTTTAGCGAGCTCCATTAATTTCGCCTTTCTCCTTTCCCGATAGCCTTCAGTATCCAGGATAACCTTTATTCTCTCCTCGCTCTCCTTATTAATAATCAGATTTACAAGGTACTGCAGAGCCCCCAAGGTCTTCCCTTGCCTTCCAATGACTAAAGCACTATCCGGGGTGGTAATCTCCAAGGAGATATAATCCTCAATCTCCTTGGCGCTCACTCCAGCATCGATCTCCATCTTTTTTAACAATTCCTCTAGAATCTCCTTTGCTTTTTCTGTTTCCATTCTCTCCTCCTTGCAACCGCCAAAGCGCAAAATTTAATTAAAAAACGCGAAAAGATATAATTGAGGTGAGCTTTTTAAATTTGCATTGCTAATTTTACATTTTGATATGTCATTTTGATATTTAATATTTGATGTTTGCGTTTACGATATGTAATTTTAATTTTTGATATTTGATTTTTAAATTTAAACTAATCCGTGTCAATTCGTGTATTTTTATTTGGCTGGGGCGGGCATTCTCTTAGCGATGATATACTGCTGGCCGATAGTGAGAACATTGGTCACCAACCAATAGAGGACCAGACCAGAGGGGAAGTTATAGAAGATAAAGGTCATGAAGACGGGCATAAGAAGCATCATCTTGGCCTGCCTGGGATCAACAGTGGTCATCTTCTGCTGGATGACAGTGGTAATGCCCATTAGAATGGGAAGGATATTGATGGGGAAGCCGGCAAAATGGCCGACAGTATCGGGAAGCGAAAGGTCCTTTATCCACCAGATAAACCCTGCTCCCCTCAGATTTATGGAGGTATAGAGGAGGCCGAATAGGGCGAAGAAGATGGGCATCTGTAAAAGCATGGGGAAGCATCCACCCAGAGGGTTTACCTTATGCTCCCGATAGAGCCTCATCGTCTGTTTACTGAGTTCCTGGGGATTATCTTTATGCTTCTCCCTTAGAGCATTTATCTTGGGCTGGATGGCCTGCATGGCCCTCATATGGGTGAAGCTCTTCTGAGTAAAGGGGAGAAGGATTACCTTGGTGAAGAGGGTAATCAGGATGATAGCTACCCCATAATTCGGGATTAGCTGATAAAGCCATTTGAAAAGCCTAAGTAGCAAAAGCGATATCGGGGCAACCCAACTCCACCAGGCAAGGTCCACTGCCTGCTCCAGCCCTAGACCCAGCCCCTTCACTAACTCATAATCTTTTGGACCAGGATAGATAATGAACTTCTGACTAACCCTTTCTTTTCCTTTTAGAGAAAAGGGAGCCATCTTTATTCCTACCGTGGCCTTATTCCTCTCGTCCTTCTCAATGACTGTGGCCTGGGCGGCCTCAAGAGGAACAAGAGCAGCCATGAAGTACTTACTCTTCAGGGCTACCCACCCTACCTCTCCCTGGTGGACTTTAGGAGCTCCTAATTCCACTGAAGGTCCTTTAAGGAGTCCTTTCTCCAAGGTATCCTTTTCTAACTTTCCATTGACGAAGGAGACCGGACCTGAGAACTGTCCATACCTCCTGCCCGCTTTCTTTTCCTCTTCTCCAATCCCCGGACCCCAGGAGAGCCTATACCCCGGGATATAAACATCCTGGGAAGTGGTATTCTGGAGACTGACCTTGGCATCTATCTTGTAGCTATCATTATAGAATTTGAGAGTCTTTATAATCTTCAAACCCTGAGAATTGAGGTAGGTGAATTTTACTTCTCCAGTTTGATTATTCTCGTCCAGCATCAGTCTTTCCTTATCGACCTTCCAATTCTCTGAAATTAATCCTGGCTGGCCAGGAATCTCCAGGGATAGGGGATACTTATTCTCCTCTGTAGGAGCAACTAATTCATAATCATAATTCTCCAACCAGTAACTCTTCAGCCTCACTCCTTGGGTAGTGAAGATGGCCTTCACCAGATCGGTCTCAACTATGATATCCCGGGACTCGATAACTGGGATCTCTGATGGGGGAAGAGCCTCTTCCTTCGGCACCTCAACGACCTTTTCAGGTACCTTAACAGCTTCTTCAGGCACCGGTGCCTGAGGCTGAGGAGGGACCCCCTTGGGAGTAAAGATATTATAGAAGATGATCACTAAGATACATAAGACAATAGCCAATAGTGTTCTCTTTTCCATAAACGCTGATTACCGCTGATTTTCTGAAGCGGTTTCTCCTTTCTTTAAACGCTGATAGCCGCTGATATAGTACGCAGATTGCTGCGGATTATTTTCTGGCTTTCTCATAGATGCGTCTTTTTATTTCCAGTTTGCTACCACCAAAGTTCACTAAAAATCCTAACTTATATTCTGTTCCTCTTAAGTAGTAGAAGAGTTGAGTTTCATAAAGCTTGGGCATCTTTGGAACTGCTTTGATCTCTATTAAAACTCTTTTATCAACCATGAAGTCTGGCTCATAGATACCAACTTCTTCTCCCTTGAAGAGGATGGGCAGTCTCTTCTTTTCTCCAAAAGGTATCTTCCTAAGTGTGAATTCCTTAGCTAAAGCACGATGATAGACAGACTCCTTAAATCCCGGACCTAAGGTATTATACACTTCGTATATAGCACCTCTAATCTTATAGGTCAGTTCCTTGTATAAATATTCGACCATTCAATCTTCTCGGCATCTGCGGTCATCTGCGATTTGATCTGCGGTCATCTGCGATTACCGGATCGTAGCCCCCGGGATGAAAGGGATGACACTTGAGGATTCTTTTTAAGGCCAGAAAGGCCCCAGAAAAGAACCCATATTTTCTTATGGCCTCAATAGTATACTCTGAACAAGTAGGATAGAAGCGACAGCATGGCCTCTTAAAGGGTGAGATAAACCTTTGATAAAACCGAATCAATCCAATCAATACCTTAACCATTTTCCCTGCTACTCCGTTCTAATCCCTTCTATTCCCTGCTAATCCTTGATCCTTTAATATCCTCGCTCTCTTATATAACCTCAATATGGACCTCTCCATTTTAGGGAAGTCTAACTTTATAGCATCCTTTCTCGCCAGGAAGATTAGATCTAATCCCTGGATTAACTTATCCTTATTTAGTCTGTAGACTTCCCGGAATAGCCTCTTGATCCTGTTTCTCTTGACCGCCTTCCCAACCTTGGCGCTCACTGAGAGGCCGATCCTGTTTCTTCCCAGATTATTGGGAAGGACAAAGAGGACAACAAAGTGATCGGCGCAGGACCTTCCCTTAGAATAGACTCTCTTAAAATCGGAATTCTTCCTGAGATGTTCGCTCTTCTTCAGGCTATATTTACCCATAGCTCCTTTAAACCGTTAAGCGTGTTCTTCTCTTCCTTCTTCTCCTCTTCAAGACCCTCCTTCCCGACTTACTCCTCATCCGCTTCCGGAAGCCATGGGTCCTCTTTCTCTTTCTTCTTTTCGGTTGATAAGTCCTCTTCACCATAATCTCCTCCAAATCAGTTGAAATACATTATGATGGCGTACTACGCTTGCCCCTTTAATAACAAAATACTGTTTACATTCTTGCTATTCAATTTTGTTATTATAACCCATCTAATATAGAGTGTCAAATCTTTCTTTCCAACTACTAAATTCTCCTGTCTCTTGTTTCCAAATTCTTATGTTTTTTGATGAAGTCAAAAACCCGCCGAAAAGGCGGGCATTTAAAAGTAAAGAAAGAAAGGATAAAGGGAGATACGAAGTAGGTTATGGGAAATCAGGGATGGATAGGAGAAGAAGGAGAGTTTGGTGGGGGTATTAGCGAGTTAATTCAATAATTCTCTCCTCAATCAGTTTTTTGTGTTTTTGTTCCTCGTTTAACAGGAGAAAAAGTAAATCTTTAATCTCGGAGTGTTTTGCAATTAAATCCTGATATAACGCTATTGCTGCCTTTTCCTTCTCTAAAGCTACTTCTAAAGCTTCTACTGGAGTCATGGTCTCACCTCCTTTGACAAAACTGGCTTCAGCCTGAGGCTGATCCGCCTTTGGCGGAAACTGGCCAACTGGTCATAGCTTTCGGTAAATTTGATAATTTCGTTCATCATTCTCACAGACTCCACCGGATAATTTCCGGCGGCAGTCTCTGCGGAAAGCATCACAAAATCCGTCCCGTCCAGGATGGCATTGGCCACATCAGT
>JAUWXM010000071.1 GCA_030616365.1 bacterium
AGAAGACCACCCATGGTAGGAGTGCCCGACTTTTCCCGATGGAGACGATAGAGGATGGGATACTCCTCATCCTCTACTGCTTTTTGGGAGATCCTTAGTCTCTTCAATCTCTTGATAATCAGAGGCCCAAAGATAATGCTCGCTAAAAGAGCGGTTAAGGCCGCAAGACCGGCGCGCACTGTGATATAGCGAAAGACATTGAAGACGATATGTAAGTCTTTAAAACGAATGAGCAATTGATAGAGCATCTTTACCTCCTGTAAGGTGGTATTAGTTTACAGTTTACAATATAAAGACTACAAATTACAAGCACCAAACACCAAATAACAAACAAGCACCAATGACCAAAACGGTCTGTTTTGAACATTTAGTAATTGAAATTTGTGATTTGTTTGTGATTTGTAATTTGGGATTTGGAATTTTAAATATTCTGGTTACTGTTAACTGGTTACTGGTTACTTTGGGATATATTTGCTCTTCAACTTATCTATGATCTCCTCCATTCCTGTGGCGCGGGAGCCCTTAATGAGAACGGTGTCTCCTTCTTTAGCGACGGTAGAGAGTCTCTCTTCCGTCTCCTCTTTATTCCGGCAAGAGATTATTCTTCTCTTTTTCATTCCAGCCTCTATCGCTCCCCGGGCGATATATCCTGCCAGATTCCCACAGGTGATGAGCATATCTATTTCTGAATGAGCAACATATATTCCGGTTTCTTTATGGGCCAGAAGGGCCCTTTTTCCTAATTCTAACATATCTCCCGCTACCAATATCTTCTTTCCCTTTGGAGAAAGGCCTCTCAGGGTCTCGATGGCAGCGATAAAAGACTTGGGAGAAGCGTTGTAGGTATCATCGAGAATGGTAAGACCCCTCACTCTCATTACCCTCATCCTACCCGCAAGAGGCTGGAACTGGGAGAGTCCCTTTTGAATTATCTCTTTCTTCATGCCTAAGGCATGGGCAGCCGCCGCTGCTGCTAATGCGTTATATATATTGTGATGGCCAAGACATCTCAGGTGAAGGGGAAGGCTCTCCTTCCCTATTCTTAAGGTAAACCTCATCCCCTCCTCTTTTAGATTTTCAATTCTCTGGGCCTTGACTTGGGCCTTTTTCCTTATGCCATAGGTGAATATTCTTGCTTTTATTCCCTTTTTCATATCCCGTATGTAGGGGTCATCGATATTAAGAATGGCAACATCATCCTTGCCCAGGGCATATACCAGCTCGGCCTTTGCCAGGGCCACTCTCTGGACATTGCCCAGATACTGTAAATGAACCTCTCCCACATTGGTCATCACCCCCATCTTGGGAGAAGAGATCCTAGTGAGTCTCTTGATCTCTCCCAGGGCGCTCATCCCCATCTCTAAGACCGCCACCTGGTGCCTCTTAGAGAGGCGGAATAGGGTCAGGGGAACCCCGATCTCGTTATTGAAGTTCCCTTGGGTCTTTAAGACAGAGAGCTCTAAAGAGAGGATGGAAGCAATCATGTCCTTGGTGGTCGTCTTACCTGTTGACCCGGTCACAGCAACTACTGGTAGATCAAATCTCTCCCGATAGTATTTAGCGATTTGGCCGAGGGCCTTTAGAGTATCTCTTACTTCTATAAAGATCTTTTGACTTTTGACTTTGGACTTTGGACTGTTAGGGCTCCACAGGCTCCCTTATCGAGGGCCTCATGAACGAAGTCCTGGCCATCATATCTTGGCCCCTTTAGAACGATGAATAACTCATCCTTTTTTATCTTGCGGCTATCAGTAGAGATGCCAGAAATCTCTCTCTTTAGATCTCCCTGGATCAGTTTCCCTCCAGTAGCCTTTAGTAACTCACTAACTTTTAACTTCTCCATCTCTCCTGTTTACTTTCATTTTACATTGAACATTTAGCATTGAGCATTGAGCATTTTGCATTGATCTTCTGCTCCTTCACCGTTTCCCCGTTTCTCCCTTTCCCCGCTTCTCGCTTTCCCACTTTCTCAATATTTTTCTGGCAACTTCTCTATCGTCGAAGGGAAGAACCTGGGTCCCTATGGTCTGGGTGGTCTCATGCCCCTTTCCTGCGATTAAGATTATGTCTCCTGAGCCGGCCTCTTCTATTGCCTTCCTAATGGCTCCCTTCCGATCGAGGATGATGGTATATCTACCACCCCCCCTCTTCATCCCTACCTCAATGCTTGAGGCGATACTCAAAGGCTCCTCACTCCTGGGATTATCATTGGTGATTATGGTATAATCGCTATATCGCGCTGCCACCTCACCCATCAAGGGCCTCTTTGACCTATCCCGATCCCCGCCACAGCCAAAGACTAAGATTATCCTTCCCTTTGTCAATTCCCGACAGGTTGAGAGCATATTCTCTAAAGCATTGTCCGTATGGGCGTAGTCAACGATTACCCAGAAGTTCTGGCCCTCATCGATCCTCTCAAACCTTCCCGGGATATTCCCTACCCTCTCCAGGCCCTCCTTTATGGCAGAGGAAGAAATCTTTAGAAGAAAAGCGACCCCAATGGCAGCCAAAGCGTTGTAGATATTGTGCCTTCCAGAAAGAGAGAGGTCAATATCCAGCTCTTCTTCTTTTGTCTTTACCTTAAAACTGCTTCCTTTCAGACTTAAGTCTATTCCCCTTGCCCTGACATCTGCCTTTTTTTCTATCCCATAGGTTAAGATGGAAC
This sequence comes from bacterium, assembly GCA_030616365.1. Taxonomy (GTDB): domain Bacteria; phylum UBP18; class UBA7526; order UBA7526; family UBA7526; genus JAUWXM01. Next base: position 2,666 of record JAUWXM010000071.1, read on the forward strand.
AAGGGATTCTTTTCCTTAGGTAATTGCTCTTGGGATCATCGATGTTTATGACGGCGAAGGCCTTCTTCGGTAGCATGGTAAAGAGCTTGGTCTTCGCTTCTAAGTAATTCTCTACTGTCTGGTGGAAGTCGAGATGGTCAATGGATAGGTTGGTGAAGACTGCTATGGAGAAGTGCACATTTTCAATGCGGGAGAGCTGGAGGGAGTGGCTTGAGACCTCCATCACCGCATATTTAATCTTCTTCTTCACCAGCTGACTGAGTAGGGACTGAAGGTCGAGTGATTCTGGAGTAGTAATCTGGGCGGGAATGGTTTTACTACCTATCTTGTGGGCAATGGTACCCAGGAGGCCACAGCCTTTCCTGTCTGCGGTCAAAATGGCCTCGATAAAATAGGAGGTAGTGGTCTTTCCATTGGTGCCTGTAATCCCGATGAGTCTGATCTTTCTCGAGGGCCGAGAGAAAAATTTATCCGCCAAAAGGGCCAGGGCCTTCCTAGTATCTGGCACCCGAATCCCGGTTATCCCTTCTCCTAAAGGGATCTTTTGCTCTGTAACTACTGCCTGGGCTCCCTTGAGGAGGGCTTCGTTTATGAAGCGGTGACCATCTGTCCGGAAGCCGGGAATAGCAACAAAGAGTGAATTCCTCTTCACTCTTTTAGAATCATAAGAAATTTCCCTGATCTCTATATTGCGGGGGCCAGAGACCTCCTTCTCCTTTAAGGTCTCCAATAACTGGCTCAATTTAACCATACTAACTCCGAGAGGAAAACCAAATAGTACATTCCTTCACCCCTTTTAAGGAAACTCCAGGGGAAGGATTCTGCTTTATCACTCGACCGCTACCAATGAAGTTTGGCTTCAAATCATAATTACTCAAGATGCGAAATGTCTCTCTCATACTCCTGTCCTTTAGATCGGGCATCTTTCCTCTTCCCTCAATCCCCATCTCTTTTACCTTTGGATCCATATCAGAGAGGCTCACTCTTATAATCTCCCCAGCAGAACCCTTCCCGGGAGGGACGTTCAGGTAGTGAAGGGTTCTCTGGGCGACCTCCCTAAATACCGGGGCAGCAATCAGGCCTCCATAATGGACCATCCTTCCTTCGTAGGAAAGACCCCTCGGCTCATCGACCACTACCAGGATGAGAATCCTGGGATCATCTGCCGGGACCCAGCCGAGGAAGGAGGCTACCGCCTTATCCTGGCTATACTTTCTGGTTCTAGGGTCTATCTTCTGAGCGGTACCCGTCTTTCCTGCTACCTCATAGCCCGGAATCTGGGCCCTGGTGCCCGTACCCCTAAGTATCACCCCTTTGAGAATATCGGTGAGCCTATAGGCTGTCTCCTGGGAGATGACCCGACGCATAGGGGTGGGCTCAAACTCCTTTATTACCTTGCCCTCTCTGGAGATAATGGCCTTCACTGCCCAGGGTCTCATCAAGATCCCTCCATTGGCTATGGCGCTGGCGGCAGTGGCCAGCTGGATAGCGGTGACTGATATCTCCTGGCCGATGGGTAAGGCAGCCATGGAGAGGCCTGACCACTGTCTTGGCTTCCGCAAGATCCCCCTCACCTCTCCCGGGAGATCAATCCCCGTCAGGAAACCGAAACCGAAGGAACGCAGGTATTCATAGAGCTTTAAAGGGCCCAGCCTCTGACCGAGCTTAATAGTTCCTATATTGGAGGATTTCTCTATTACCTCAGGAAAGGTGAGCCACTCATACTTTTTGATGTCGTGGACCACATGGTCTTTAGAGACGCGCAGGGCGCCCTTCTCACAGTAGAACCTCTCTTTATATTCTACCACATCTTCTGCTAAGGCTGCTGCAGCAGTAACGAACTTCAATGCCGAACCGGGCTCGAAGAGATCGGTTACCGCCCGGTTGCGCCGAATATAGGAGGGGTAATCTTTAAATCTATTGAGGTTATAGGAGGGCTGATTGGCCAGGGCCAGTATCTCGCCCGTCTTGGGATCCATGACGATGATGGTGGCACTCCTTGCTCCTTGCTCCTTATAGACCTTCTCCAGCTCCCTCTCCGCGATATACTGAATGGACTCGTCTATGGTGAGGATAGTATCATAGCCGCCAGAGGGAGGATAGAAGCGATATTCTCCGGATAAGATACTCCTTCCCCGAGCATCCCGGGTGCTCAAGAGCCAACCCGGGGCCCCTTTAATATACTGATTATAGAGAAGCTCTATCCCTTCCAGACCTTGGTCATCAAGTCCGGCAAAGCCCAATAGGTGGCAGGCAAGAGATCCTTTAGGGTAGAGGCGCTTGCTCTCTTCTGTTAACCCAATTGCCTGGATGTCAAGCTCCTTGATCTTTTCTGCCAAATCCTTTGGTATCTTCCTTTCCAGCCAGACAAAGTTTTTCCCTTTATTAAGTTTCTCTAAAATCTGGGAAGGGGTCTTTTTCAAAACCGGGGAGAGTCTTCTTGCAATTTCTTCTTTATTCTCCATCTCTCGAGGAAGGGCATAGAGAGAATCCAGGGAAAGACTCACCGCTAACTTGCGCATCCTTCTATCATAGATTATCCCTCGCTGGGGCTCGATTTTGATAGTTCTCTTCTGTTGGCTGTGGGCCTTTTCTTGTAGTTCAGGTGATTT
>JAUWXM010000063.1 GCA_030616365.1 bacterium
TACTCCCACCCTCCAAGATTAAGATAATGAGGGTAGTTTCTTCTTGAAAATTTTGATCTCGAACGAAGTGAGAAACCTTTAAGTGCCTGTAGCTCAGTTGGATAGAGCGTGAGGTTGCGGACCTCAAGGTCGGGGGTTCAACTCCCTCCAGGCACGCCAGGGAGAGATGGCCGAGTGGTTGAAGGCGGCGGTCTCGAAAACCGCTGTGTCCGTTAGGGCACCGGAGGTTCGAATCCTCCTCTCTCCGCGGAGAGGTGCGGGAGCGGTTTAACCGGCACGCCTGGAGAGCGTGTGTACCTTTATGGTACCCTGGGTTCGAATCCCAGCCTCTCCGCCAGACTTCGCTAAAGCTTCGTCTGGCAGGCCAGAATTTATTTTAGGTGGAATTGAATTAAAATAATTTCATGTCATGGAGTAGGTAAATGGTCTATATTGTCTTAGCCAGGAAGTGGAGGCCCAAGAGCTTTAGTGAGGTAGTGGGCCAGGAGCATATCACCAAAACCTTAGCGGGAGCCATCAAGCAGAATCGGGTTTCCCATGCCTATCTCTTCACCGGGCCAAGAGGAATAGGAAAGACGACTACCGCTAGACTATTGGCCAAGGCTCTAAATTGTGAAAAGGGACCGACCCCAGTTCCCTGCAATAAATGCACCAACTGCAAGGAGATCGCCATTGGGAGTAGCCTCGATGTCTTAGAGATCGATGGAGCTTCCAATCGGGGAATCGATGAGGTGAGGGACTTAAGGGAGAAGGTGAAGTTCGCTCCCGCGAGTTCCAAGTATAAGGTCTACATCATTGATGAGGTTCATATGCTCACTACCGAGGCCTTCAATGCCCTATTGAAGACCTTAGAGGAACCCCCTCCCCATGTGATATTCGTCTTGGCCACTACTGCTCCCTTTAAGCTTCCCTTGACCATTCTTTCCCGCTGTCAGAGATTTGACTTCCGGAGGATAAAGAGTAAGGATATCGCTAAGAAGCTGGCTGAGATTGCCCAGGATGAGGGTTTAGAAATAAGTGAGGATATCCTCTTCCAGATCGCCCAGGCGAGTGAGGGAAGCATGAGGGATGGGATAAGCGTTCTGGATCAGCTCATCTCTTTAGGGGGAAAGAAGGTTACTCAAGAAGACCTTCAGGCCATCTTAGGGATAGTTCCCCAGGGGACCTTCTTTAAACTGACCAAAGCTTTGGTTGAGAATAATACCAAGGAAGCGTTGAACATTATAAATCAGATCATTGATCAGGGGTATGACCTACGCCACTTCGCCACTGATTTATTAGAGCATTTCAGAAACTTACTGATGCTTAAGATTAATGAGGAGGTGGTCGACCTTCCCAAGGATTTGAGAGAGAGGTTGAAAGAGTTCAAAGAGAGGTTTGACCAGGATAGGCTCCTGCGAATGATTGAGATTGTATCTCAGGCGCGGGAGGAGATGAAGAGAAGCGAAAAAGTGAGATTAATCTTAGAAATGGCGGTTGTAAAACTAATCAGATTAGAACCCACTATTTCCGTGGACGAGATATTAACGAAGATAGAGTCGATAGAGGAGGGGTTAGGGATAACGCCTGCCCAGGAGGAGCTTTCCATAGAGGGGACGGCAACCAAAGAAGAAGTCCCAGCAGAGAGAGTGAAAGATGAGGCCTCCTACCCGCCTACGCTAAAGCTTCGGCGGGCAGGTCTTGAATTGGGAGAGATAAAGGATGCCTGGGGTGAAGTGATAAAAGAGATAAAGAAGGATAGCGCCGTAACCGGCGCCTTTTTAATGGAAGGGGAGCCCATTGCCTTAAAGAACGATCTTCTGACCATCGGCTTTAATGAGGACTTCAAGTTCCATAAGGAGCAGATTGAGGAGAAGGAGAATAAGGAACTCATCCAGAAGGCACTGAATAGAATCTTTGGCAAGGACTTCACCATCGAGTGCCGCCTGACAAATACTCCGAGAGAAAGACCAGAAGCAGTGGCCCAGAAGGGAATGGTGATGAGCAAGGAGGAGTTCATAGAGGAGGAGCCAGTAGTAAAAGAAGCCTTAGATATCTTCGGCGGCGAGATCTTAGAGATCAAACCATCCACGGGCAAGGTAATCCCTCCAGGGGAGAATAAGAAGTAAAAGGTTGGACAGTTTGACAGTTCGACAGACTGACAGTGAGACAGTTAACGCTTCAATGTTTAACGCATAACTCCACCGAAGGTGGTATGATGAAAAGAAGAGCATTAGGAATTGGTTTGTTATTATTGACGGTAATAGTTGGTTGTTGTCAGGAGCCAAAAGAACCTCTACAACTCACCATCAAGTCCGATAAGCAAGTGTATGAGGCAGGAGATTCGATTTATATTTATTACAAGATAGCTAATATAGGAGACAAAGAGATTACCATTGCTCAACCTTTTAGTGATAATGGGGTTATACATCCTCGTGTATTTAGTGGCTCATTTATAATTAAAGACGCATTGAATGAGGACTTAACCGAAGTTTTTCCAGTAGCACTTATTAATTGGGCCGCCATAGCTAATAAGCCCATTACGCTCAGAAAAGGTGAATCTTATATGAGAAAAGTTAATATTGTTAAGATTGAAGAAGATGATTTTCTTAGCCATATTCCATATTCTTCCGAGATGTATTTACAGCGAAAGGATAAATATAAGATTATAGGTAGATATGAATGGCTAACACTGCGAAAAGATTACCCATCACCAAATTGTTGGAAAGGCACTCTCACCTCCAACACCATCACCATAGAGGTAGTGGAGAAAAAGTAGTAGTTGTAAAGTTTAAACTCGTAACTCATAACTCATAACGCATAACTGCACCGAAGGTGCTATAATGTATCATACTAAGACATTGAACAAGTTAATTGAGGAACTTAGCAAGATGCCGGGTATTGGACCGAAGTCGGCCCAGAGGATGGCCTTCTATATCCTGGGGTCTTCTAAGGAGGAGGCCAAGGCCTTATCCCAGGCTATCTTAGATTTGAAGGAGAAGATTACTTACTGCTCAATATGTAATAATATTACAGAAGAGAATCCCTGTGAAATCTGTAGCGACTCCCAGAGGGACCACTCCATAATCTGTGTGGTCGAGGAACCGAAGGATGTCCTGGCCTTTGAGAAGTCAAGGGGCTTCAATGGGATTTATCATGTACTCTTAGGTGCTCTCTCTCCTTTAGAGGGAATAGGCCCGGATGAACTAAAGATAAAGGAATTGATAGGGAGATTGAAGAAGAAGAAGATATCTGAGGTCATTTTGGCCACAAATCCCAATACCAATGGGGAGATGACCGCTATGTACTTAGCAAAACTAATTAAGCCCTTAAGGATTAAGATAACCAGGATTGCCTATGGGATTCCAGCAGGTAGCAATATAGATTATGTTGATGAGGAGACCTTGGCCAAGTCCTTAGAGGGAAGAAAAGAATTCTGAAAGGAGCAAAAGATGATTGAAATAAGGTGGCATGGTAGAGGGGGACAGGGGGCGAAGACCGCTGCCCAATTTTTAGCAGAAGCAACTCTCGATACCGGAAAATATATTCAGGCCTTCCCGGAATATGGCCCGGAGCGCGCCGGCGCGCCCATTAGGACTTATAACAGAATTAATGCACAGCCCATTAACCTACATTGTGGCGTAACCAACCCGGGATATGTTGTAGTAATTGATCCCACACTTTTAAGCCCGGCAGTGGTGGAGGGATTAAGCGATAAAGGAATGCTTCTGGTAAATACTAGTGAGTCGGTAGATTCGGTGCGCCAGAAGACCGGTTTCAAAGAAGGCAGAGTGGCCATAGTGGACGCTACGAAAATTTCCCTGGATACATTGGGTAAGCCGATGCCCAATATGCCCATGTTAGGAGCGCTTTTAAAAATTGCTCCTTTAGTAGAATTGGACGCCTTATATGAAAAAATCAAAGCAAAATTCTTAAAGAAGATTGGTGAAGAGAAGACTAAGGCAAATATTGCCGGCATCAAGCGCGCTTATGAAGAAGTTAAGATAACATAAGGTTGGCCAGTTTCCGCCTCCTCCTGAGGCGGATGAGCCTCTGGCTCAAAAGGCGCCTGTCCGCCGTCAATGTGGCGGAGATCAGCCTCAGGCTGAAGCCAGTTGGCCAGTGAACCGGTTAACAACGAAGAGACGAAAGAGAGGTTATAGATGAAAGAGAAGGGCTGGGAAGAAATCCCTATTGGGGGAGTGATTGATAAGGCGGGCAGCGCGGCAGAATATAAGACTGGCGACTGGCGCACTTTTAAGCCGGTACGCGATGAGAAGAAATGCACCCATTGCTTATTGTGCTGGATATACTGCCCGGATTCCTCTATTCTGGTAAAAGATAAAAAAATGGTGGGTTTCGATTATGAGCATTGTAAGGGTGATGGAATTTGTGCAGCAGTCTGTCCGGTAAAATGTATTAGGATGGAGAAAGAATAACCACAAAGGCACAAAAGGAAACCCAAAAACACGAAGGAATTTTAATTTTGTGTCTTTAAGTTCAATTTTGCGTTTTCGCGGTTGCAAGGAGAGGAAAAATGAGTAAAGTAATAGCGTTAATGGGGGATCAGGCAGCGGCAGAGGCCATGCGTCAGATTGAGCCAGATGTAGTGGCCGCCTATCCCATTACTCCTCAGACAGAGATTGTGATGACCTTTGCCCAATTTGTAGCTGATGGCCTTGTGCAAACCGAGATGATTCCTGTGGAGTCGGAGCACTCGGCGATGTCCGCCTGTGTAGGCGCCGCCGCTGCCGGGGCGCGTACCATGACCGCCACCTCAGCAAATGGGCTGGCTCTTATGTGGGAGATAGTCTATATCGCTGCCTCCACCAGACTTCCTATTGTGATGCCGGTAGTCAATCGCGCACTTTCTGCGCCCATAAATATCCACTGTGACCATTCAGACTCAATGGGAGCAAGAGATTCCGGATGGCTCCAGATTTACTGCGAGAATAATCAGGAGGTTTACGAAAATATCATTATGGCAGTAAGGATTGCCGAGCATAAGGATATTTTGCTTCCGGTAATGGTCTGTCAGGATGGTTTTATTACCTCTCACGCTGTGGAAGGGGTAAAGGTTTACGACGATAAACAGGTGAAGGATTTTATCGGTGAGTACACGATCCGCCATTCACTTTTGGATGTGGACAACCCGGTTACCTATGGGCCACTGGATTTGCAGGATTATTATTTTGAGCACAAGCGCCAGCAGTCCGAAGCAATCAAGAATTCCCTAAAAGCAATCCCTGAGATTTTCGCTGAATTTAAAAGGCATTTTGGGGTTGAATACGATTTTATTGAAACCTATAAGCTAAGTGATGCTGAAGTGGCTATGGTGGCCTTAAGCTCAACAGCGGGAACAATTAAAGCGGTAGTGGATGAGTTACGGGCGCAAGGCAAGAAGGTTGGCTTGCTAAAGCCGAGATTCTTCCGTCCATTCCCCAAAGAAAAGATCGTTCAGGCCCTAAGTGGACTTAAGGCCGTGGCCATACTGGATAGAAGCGAATCTTTTTCCAATCAAGGAGGACCTTTGTTTACAGAGATACGCTCTGCATTATTGGATGAGTCTAAAAAGCCACTGACTGTTAATTATATCTATGGTCTCGGTGGAAGAGATATCAATACTGAGCAGATTAGATCCGTATTCACGGATTTGGAAAAGATTGTCAAAGAGAAAGAAGTTAAAGATTTAGTCAACTATTTAGGAGTTAGATAAAATAAATAGCTGCAGGTCGCAGGCTACAGGCTTCAGGCCATAAAGAAGCTTGCAGCTTGCAGCTTGTAGCTTGCAGTAGGAGGTTTGAATAATGGCAAATATTAAGGAATTGTCTGAGAAGATTCCCGAAAGATTAGGACCAGGACATCGGCTCTGTGCTGGTTGTGGGGCCTCTATTGTTGTGCGCCAGGTATTGATGGGCACCGAAGACCCGGTTGTAGCTGTATGCTCCACTGGATGTCTTGAAGTGGCCACCACCATTTATCCCTATACTGCCTGGAAGATACCTTTTATGCACAACGCCTTTGAAAATGCCGCCTCCACCATGAGCGGTATTGAGACCGCCTACCGAGCCTTAAAGAAAAAAGGTAAAATAAAAAAGGAGATTAAGTTTGTTGCCTTCGGTGGCGATGGCGGAACCTACGACATAGGACTGCAGGCCTTATCCGGTGCACTGGAACGCGGTCATAACTTTGTCTATGTCTGTTAGACAAACGAAGCCTATATTAATTCTGGCGTGCTACGGTATGGCGCAACTCACAAGGGTGCCTCCACGACTACTGCGCCAGCAGGTAAGGTCATTCCGGGCAAGGTCCAATTTAGAAAAGACCTGACAGCAATTGTTGCTGCCCATAGAATACCCTACGTTGCCCAGGGAACTATCTCCCACTGGAATGATTTGGTGACCAAGGCCCAGAAGGCTTTTAGCGTAGAAGGCCCGGCATTTATCAATGTGCTTTCTATGTGTCATCGGGGCTGGCGCTATCCCCAGGAAGATACCATTAAGATTGCTAAGTT
>JAUWXM010000011.1 GCA_030616365.1 bacterium
TATGCCACCTCTTATCGAAAGGATGGGTTCACTTTCGATTCCTGCGTTCACTTTTTAGGTGGCTGTGGTGAGGGAGGGATAATTAGCCAGATCCTTCGCTACTTAGAGATAGATAGAGAGATAGAGTTCATCGAAATCCGATCACCATTGGAAGTAATCTTAGGTGATGAAAAGATACTCCTCCCAGTCAGTAATTCTCTTGCCTTAGAAGAAAAACTACAGACACTCTTTCCTGAAGAGGCTCAGCGCATACCAGAATACCACCGGATTTTGAGGAGAATTAACCAGGAGATTCTAAATATTGGCTCTCCTTCTTTCCTGAATCTCCTTTCTTTCCCCTTTCGCTATCCACATCTTATCAGATATCATCGAAGTACATTAAAGAATCTTTTAGATCGTTACTTTACAGATCCCAGATTAAGAACCATCTTGTCGCTTGCCCCCGCCACTCTCCCTCCTTCCCGAATCTCTCTCTTCTTTATGGCTATAGTGGCCATCCAGGGCCAGGAAGGCTTCTATTATCCTAAGGGGGGTATTCAATCCTTCAGTAATCTGTTAGTAGAGGGGTTACGAAAAAGGAATGGAGAACTATTGCTCAATAGATCAGTGGAGAAGATCCTGATAGAAAGGAATAGGGTAGTCGGGGTCAGGTTGGCTGATGGTAGGGGGATAGAGAGCAGATATGTGGTCTCCAATGCCAGCTTGGAAGAGACGTTCTTTAGATTGATAGGAAGAGAGCAGCTACCCATTAGATATATTAAGAGGATAGAAAGCCAGGAGGTTTCCCATTCTGGCTTCTGCCTTCATCTGGCAACGGATCTGGACTTGAAGTCGCTCGGCGTATCATCCAACGTCTCCATTCCATCCCTTGATTCAGAGAAGGAGTATGGGGCTTTAAACAATAACCAGTTACCAATAGAGTCGAGTATAATGATCAGTATACCCTCCTTAGTTGATGACTCTCTTGCTCCAGAGGGGAGGCATGTTCTCCATCTCCTTATCCCTGCTCCCTATGAGTATGACTGGGGAGAAGAGAGAGAAAGAATAGCGAGTAAGATAATAAGAGAGGCAGAGAGGGCCATCCCTGACCTATCCTCTCATATCCTCTATCAGGATATCTCTACTCCTTTGACCTTAGAGAAGTATACTCTAAATACTAAAGGGGCGATGTATGGACTACAGGTAACCCCAGAGCAGTTTGGAAAGGATAGGATAGGGCAGAGAACACCAATAAAGAATCTTTATCTTGTAGGCCACTATACCAGGCCGGCACATGGGGTAGCAGGAGTTGCTATGTCTGGTCAGTTTGCCGCCCAGGCCATCCTTAGACGCAGATTAACGCAGATCTAAACGCAGATTCACCCCGTTAGAAGTCCTCGCCAGAGGCGAGGCAGACGCCATAGGCGTCTTACTTCTAACGGGGTTAACGCAGATGAGTAAGATGAAGAAAAAAACCCTAATCCTCGTGCCTTTAATTGCTTTTTTCATCAGTTTATCCTCCCTTTCTTTTTCTATAGAGAAAAGGGTTTATGGAAAGGGATACTTAGAAAAAAGAAATGGAATCCTTGTTCTACATCTTAAAGGAAACCCCTATGAGATGGGCTTTCAGCACGGGATGCTTACTAAACATTTGATGGGAAAGAGCAAGGAGGCCTTTGATAAGGCAGTACCGCCAATAAAAGGAGGAAGGGTTGGGGAATGGATTATAAAAAAATACCTCTTCTGGAAGTTGAGAAAGATGGAGAAGTATGTCCCAGAGGAGTTCATTGAGGAACTGAAGGGGATGGCGGATAGCATTACAGAGAAGGTCTCCGACCCAGAGGGGTCTCTGCCCCGGAGGGAAGTGGATTGCAGAGAGATTCTTCTCTATCATGCTCTGCGAGACATTGGCCAGGTTCTCATGTGTAGTAGCTTCGTTGCCCTGCCTCAAGTGACAAAGAATAGAAACCTAATCTATGGAAGAAACTTTGACTTCCTAAAAGGGAACTCCTTACAGAACCTGGTTATCTTCTATGAGCCAGATAAGGGGAATTTATTCATCTCCATTGGCTGGCCAGGGATGATCGGAGTAGTGAGCGGGATGAACGATAAGGGGCTGACAGTAGGAATACTCACCGCCTACTCCAGTGATGTTTCGTTTGATGGAATGCCTTCCTGTTTTCTTATGAGAAGGGTTCTCCAATATGCCAATAATGTAGAAGAAGCAAAAGAGATCATTATCCAGACCAAAAGAACAGGACCCAATATTATCCTCTTAACAAATGAGAAAGGAGCTTTAATAATAGAATGCTCAGCGACAAAGTATGCCTTGCGAAAACCACAGGATGGTCTTCTTTATTCAAGTAATCATTTTTTAAGTTCTATCTATGAAAAAGACAAGAAGCGAAAGAAGGCTCTGGAATCCGGAGAGAGTGAAACAAGATATAAAAGGATAAAGGAGTTGCTAAAAGAAAATAGTGGACAGATCGATGTGGAGTATGGTATTAAGATATTAAGGGATGATATAATCTTAAAAGAGAACACCCTTCACTCTGTGATATTTCTTCCCCGAACATTAGAATTCTTAATTGCCCAAGGCCCAGGTGCCAGTCGCCAGAGGCGAACCTCGCCATTGGCGGGAGGCGAATTCATAAGATTCAACTTAGAAAGGCCAAAGGCTAACAAGAAAAACTTATCAACTTATTTCTGAGTGTTAACGAAGAAACAAGGTTCTGCGAAGCAGGTTCTTATTAACTTATCTCCGCCGAAGGCGGATCCGCCGCTGGCGGAAACTTGTTAACTAATTCCACCTAAAAGGAGGAAAAGATGCGCGTATTCTTAGTCGATGCCCCGCATAAGATCTGGCCGCTGATGAGAGGCTGGACACCCGGTCCTGGAATTTTACCTTTGGGTGCCTATTTAGAGAAGGACTTTGATGTTAAAGTGGTGGATGGGACGGTTCTGGAGAATTCCTGGGGGGATTTGGAAAAGATAATGAAAAAAGAGAAGCCAAAAATCGTGGGAATATCCTGCATCACCACCTGCTTCATCTATGATACTATAAACGCCTGTCGCCTGATAAAGGAAGTGAGTCCCCGGACAACCATTGTTGCTGGGGGCAGTCATCCTGCCCTGGTTCCGGAAGAAACATTAAGGAGTTGTAAGGAGATAGATTACATTGTGGTGGGTGAGGGGGAGATTACTTTCTATGAATTCCTGAAGGCCTTTGAGAAGGGAGAGAAGAACTTCTCAAAGATCAAGGGATTAGCTTATTTAGAGGGAGATAAATTCGTCTATACTGGGGATCGACCTCTGATTGAAGATTTGGATATCCTTCCTATGAATGCCTATCATCTCTTCGATATGTCCAACCCCAGATACAATATTGCCTCAGAAGGCAGAAACTCTATATCTGTTACCTTTTCCCGGGGATGTGGCTATAGATGCACCTTCTGCTCAGAGACCATTCTTTGGCGCTACAGATGGAGAGGGAAGAGTGCCAAGAAAATGGTAGATGAGTTTCAATTGCTAAAGGAGAAATATGGCAGGACAGCCTTCTTTGTGGGGGATGACATGTTTAACTGGGATAGGAGACATACTGAAGAGTTCTGTGATGAGATGATTAAAAGGAAGGTGGGGGTAAACTTCTGGATACAAACCAGGGCTGACTTTCTCTTAAGGGATAAGGATCTAATTCCCAGATTGAAGGAGGCCGGATGCTATCAGATTATGATGGGTTTAGAACACCACAGCCAGAAGGTTTTGGATGCTATAGGCAAGAAGGCCTTGATTAAAGAGAGCGTAGAGGCCATGAAACTCATCAAGAAGCATAGGATTTCTGGCATGGCTACTTTGATGCTCGGCCATTGGGAGGATACCAAGGAGAATATGTATGATTTCTATAGATTTGCCAGGCCCTATCTCCATCACTATGGCCAGGGGGTGGTTACTCCTCTACCGGGAACTCCATTCTATAAGGAGATGAAAAGGTTAGGTCGCATTAAGGTAACCGACTATTCTAAGTATGACTATCTCCACGCCATAATGCCCACCAAGACCATGTCCCCAGATGAGATTACCGGAACACTACTAAATCTTCACAGGAAGTTCTATCTCAACTGGCGCTTTTTTTGGCAGACCATCTTTCCTGAGCATCCTATGATTAGACCTATTCACTTACACTTTTTAAGGTATGCCTGGGATACCTTCAGGCAGGAGGCCTTCGGTGCCCCAGAGTGGGTCCAGCCAGGATACCAGACCTACGAAGAATACCTAAAGGAAAAAGAATCTAAGAAAGAAAAGGTTTAGTCTGTTAACTGGTCAACCGGCTAACCGGTAAACTGGCCTAACTGAACTTGATAAGTCTATCTATCTCTTCCACCCACTTCTGAGATATCTTCAAGACCTTTGGCCAGCCGAAGGCCCGAATGCGCACCTTTAGAGTCTGAGAAATGTTCTTTTCATCCTGATAATCAATGGTTAAAAAGACCTTTATCCAGGTATGAATATAATCCTTTACTACAGAGGCCTTGGATATTTTGGAAAGAGGGATACTGTAAAGGGCAAAGCCCCGCACCTTGCACTCTATTCCTTCTTTGGTTAGAATTAACTTTCCTAGCCGCTGTTTTGCCGGACAACCTGGTATTCCGCTATAGTAGATAACCTTGTTCTTCAGGATAGCCATAATCCCTCCTTATCATATCTTAAAGAATAAATCCTTAAAAGTCAAGAGAGGTCTCGATTTTATCGAGCCCTCCAAGTTTATTCTAACTTTTTTAGGAACCAAGATGAAACTTCTACTAATCTTTCCTATGGGAAAGGCCAATGTCATCGGTAAGCATTCCCGTTTTCATTTAGCGCCATTAACCCTATCATATCTTGCTGCTTTAGCCCCTAAGGATGCAGATATTACTATCATTGATGAACTTGTTGATAGAATAGATTTTAATGTGAGTGTTGATCTGGTAGGAATAACGGTCCTTACCCCCTTAGCTCCGCGAGCCTACGAGATTGCAGATAGATTTCGGGCAAGAGGGGTGAAGGTAGTCCTGGGAGGGGTGCATGCTACTATGTGCCCTGATGAGGCAGCGCTTCATGCAGATGCCATAGTATTGGGAGAGGCAGAGGAGATCTGGCCCAGATTGATTGAGGATCTTAAAAGAGGAAGACTTCAGAAGCGTTATACCTGCTCTGAGTTACCATCTCTTGAAGGTATACCTATGCCACGCTGGGATCTTGTGGAGATGGGCTACATCCCGACCTATACCATTCAGACCAGTAGGGGTTGTCCTTTCGACTGTGAATTCTGTGCGGTGACTGCCTTCTTCGGTGGAAAATACAGATTCCGGCCATTGGGTGAGGTCCTAGGTGAGATTGAGGTATTGATTAAGAGTAGGAAGCAGAGAGGGCCTCTTGGGAATATCTTCTTCTTCAATGATGATAATATCTATGCCCATCCTCAGCGTAGTAAGGAACTATGTAGAGCCGTTATGCCGTTCCGGATAAAGTGGTTTGCTCAGGCCCCGATTAGTATTGCCTGGGATGAAGAGTTTTTAAAACTTGCTGCTAAGTCCGGCTGCATCGGGGTACTCATTGGTTTTGAATCCCTCTTTCAGCCAAACCTGGATCAGATAGGCAAGAAGATTAATAGGGTAGAAGAGTATGGAGAGGCGGTTAGAAGGATCCATTCCTATGGGATCAAGATCATGGGTTCCTTTATGTTTGGTCTGGACTATGATGAGATCGGTTTCTTTGGGGATGTGGTGAAGTTTATGAATAGTGCCCCGATCGATGTACCCAGTTTTGCCGTGGTAACTCCTTATCCCGGGACACGCTTCTATAAACGCTTACAGAAAGAAGGCCGCTTGCTGAGTAATGACTGGACAGAGTATGATAGTAATAGAGCCGTTCATCGTCCCCTTGGAATGACTCCCCGGGAGGCGAATGAACATCTAATCTGGGCTTGGAAGAGAATAACCTCTTTCTCCTCAATTCTGAGAAGGACCGTCTTTCCCTCTAACCGTTCACTCTTCTATTTCATTTATAACCTTGTTCTGCGTCGTATGATGCGCAAGACGCTGATTTACCCCGTTAGAAGTAATCCGACCCCGCAGGGGACGGATGCCGCGCCTCTGGCGAGGGCTTCTAACGGGGTTAACGCAGATAAAAGATAAAAGAGGAAATGGGAGATATGAAAAAAATTTTAATTTTAATTTTAGTCATTCTCTTGACAGGTTTTGTTGTGGTGAATGCTAAGGAGAAAAAAGGAAAGGAAAGAGAAGAGATAAAGCCAGTAGAGATCAGACAGATAGCGGATGGAACTTACTTCGGGAAGACTAAAGGGATTCTTACCGGGGTAAAGGTGGAGGTAACAGTTAAGAAAGGGAGGATTACCAAGATTGAGATATTGAAGGCCAGAGGATGGCCGGCCTTCAGGAAGAAAGCGATTAAGGAGATGCCGGGAAGGATCATCAAGGCCCAATCCTTAAAGGTAGATGCTGTAACCGGTGCAACGAAATCCTCAAGAAGCATTCTCACAGCAGTAAGAAACGCGTTAGAAAAAGCTAAGTAAACGGACACAACCGACTAAACTGACTAAACGGCAAATAATGGAAAAGACAGACTGTCTCTTTATTAATACCCCCAAGATGAATAGCTACTACAAGCCCTTGGGGGATTTTATTTTGGATACCTATATGCCCATGGGCTTATTGGCCATGGCCGATTCATTGACTAAGAAAGGTTTTTCTTCTAAGATTATCCACTTAGGAGTGGAATGGATCCTAAACCACGATTTCTCTATTCTAAATTACCTCAAAGGTAGGAAAGTTAAAGTAATTGCCATTCCTCTTCATTGGCACCATCAGTCTTATGATGCCATTGAACTAGCCAGGAAGATAAAGAAAGATCATCTCAAAACCTATATTGTCTTAGGAGGTTATACCGCCAGTTATTTTGATGAAGAGATTTTAGAGAGATTCTCATTCATCGATGGGATTATAAGAGGGGATGGAGAGCAACCTATCCTTTCTCTGGTAAAGGCCGTTACCAAAAAGAGAGCCCTATCAAAAGTTCCTAACTTAACCTGGAGAAAAGGGAGTAAAATCCTTAAAAACAAACTTTCTTACATTGCTACCCAGGAAGATTTGGATGAACTATCCTTCACCAATTTTAAACTCTTGAAGAATTATCAGACTTATATCAGGTACGTTGGTTTTTTGCCCTTCTTCGCCAAGAACTTCTCCAAAGAGGCCAACTACTTGATGTTCTCCTACCGCAGTCCCACCTTTCCTCTCTATATTGGTCGGGGATGCTTAGCCAACTGTACCTACTGTGGGGGAGGAAGAAAAGCTCAGAAATATATTAACGGAAGGGGGGAGCCCGTTTTCAGGTCTCAAGAAAAAGTCTTAGAGTCTATAAAAGAGGCCAAGGAGTATAGGTATGAGACGGTTCTCATGGACTTCCATCCTTCTCCGCAAAGTGACGACTACTATATCAAACTTTTCCAGATGATTAGAAGAGAAAAGATAAATATAGAGTGCCTCTTCGGTTGTTTTTCTTTGCCCAGTAAAGAATTTGCGGAAGAGTTTCACAAGACCTTTCCAGGTAGAAAATCGGCCATCTGGCTCTCTCCGGAAAGCGGAGTAGAGATGGTGAGAAAGAAGATAAGAGGATTCTTCTATACTAACGGTCAGACCACAGAGGCCCTGGAAAATCTCAATAGACTAAATATTACTACCGAACTCTACTTCACCTTTGGCTTTCCCTTCGAGAAAGCAGAGGATGCCTTGAAGACCAAGAGATTTGCTTTCTATCTCAAGAAGAGGTTCAAATGCATCTGGGCCATCAGGGCCTATCCCTTGGAGATGGAGCCCGGCTCCCCCTGGCAGAGGGATCCAGAAAGATTTGGAGTAATATCGAATAGAAAGAATTTTGTTGATTTTTATAAGGCAAATAGCCAGAAGAATCCAGAGGTTCTGAATAGTCTGGGCTACTATATCCCGAATTTCTTTAAAAAAGGTGCTTCTAACTTTGAAACTTTTGAGAAGAAAATGCAAAGACTGAAGTGTAAACATTTCTGTCTTATCCATCCCAATGCCCGAAAATCAGGTCCTCCCTGGCTGGGAAGAGTCATGTGTCGAGGAATGTGCCTCTGCCAACGGCTGAAGAGAAAAAACCCTTGACAACCGCATTCCTTATGATATAATAAAAGCAGATTAAGAATTTTTTTAGGAGGAATAGATGAAGAAATCGTTACTTATTGGCTTGATGTTAGCAGGCCTATTATTTATTTCTGGCAATATTACTCATGCTGCTGAAACCTTAACCTTTGTCAATCACTGGACTACTACCTTCGATGTCCTGGATTATGATGCCAGAATATCATCAAGGGCAGCCACCAATATCATCGCCCATCGTGATGGGCCGGATGGCATCTACGGCACTGATGACGACGACCCCTTCGATACCATTGAGGAACTGGATGCCGTGCCCTACGTCGGTCCCGCTACCTTAGAGGATTTGGCCAACTATGCCTATAACTGGTATCCTCCTTCTGAACCTCCCTATGCCTATCTCTTGGACTTCGTCAATCACGAGACAACCACCTTTGAGATTCTTGATATAGATGTGGGATTGGACAGGAGGGCAGCGAAAAATATCATCGCTCATAGAGACGGGCCGGATGGAATCTACGGCACAGAAGACGATGATCCATTTGATACCAGGTATGAACTGGATAAGGTGTCTTATGTGGGACCGAGCGCCTTAGCCAAGTTAGAGGCCTATGCTGCCATCTGGATCCTCTCGCCTCTGGATTACAAAGAGGATGCTTTAGAACTACTGGAAGGGTTAGATGCTCTAATAGAGCATAAAGCGATAAAGAACCAGCTTAAAAAGGCAGAAGATAATCTATCCTCTTCTCTCAAGTGGTTCATTGACGACTGGCACATCGTAAGACACTCTGTCTTCGATCGGGAGAGAATAGTAACCCAGGAGGTAAGGGGGATCGCCAAGATCGCCCGGGAAGAGGAAATCCCGCAATACGAACAGATTATCGCAGAGTGTAAGGATATCTCCCAGAAACTGGCCAGGGCCGATGAACTGATTGCCAGGAAGGCCCTGGAGCAGATAAAGGAGATGGAGGGGGTTGGCCAGGGTAAGATATCCCAGGGCTATGAAGCACTGGATAAAGGCCTTCAGAGGTTAGAGGAGAGGGATGCTGCTATGGCTGACCTGGGGATCGACTGGCCAAGGTATGATGAGGCCATAAACTGCTTCAAGCATGCCTGGCAGCATGCCCAGCAGGCCATACCCAGAATAATCATCCCACCCGGCCTGCCTCCCAAGATCGATAGCGACAACGATGGCCTTCCTGATCGGGATGAGGATACCAATAGAAACGGGGTCTACGAGCCCTGGTTAGGGGAGAGCAACCCCTATGATGCAGACTCAGATGGGGATGGCTTGGACGATAGGGAAGAGATAGAGGTATATAATACCGACCCTAATAATCCCGATAGTGACTCAGATGGCTTAAATGACTATGAGGAAATAAATACCTACCATACCGATCCTAATAACCCCGATAGTGATGGGGATGGTATGAGGGATGGCTTTGAGGTAAAATATGGCTTTAAGCCTCTGAACAGTGATGAGAATGATGATGGGGTTATAGACGGGAATGAGGATCCGGATGAGGATGGTCTTCCCAACAGTGATGAAGACAAGTATAATACCGATCCCTTTGATCCCGACACGGATGATGATGGCATCCCGGATGGTGAGGACCCCGATCCTACAAGTAGCGATAGTGACTCAGACGGCCTAAATGACTATGAGGAAATAAATACCTACTATACCGACCCCAAGAATTCCGATACGGATGGGGATGGTATGAGGGATGGCTTCGAGGTAAAATATGGCTTTGATCCTCTGAATAGTGATGAGAATGATGATGGGGTTATAGACGGGAATGAGGATCCGGATGAGGATGGTCTTCCCAACAGTGATGAAGACAAGTATAAGACCGTTCCCTTTAATCCCGACACGGATGATGATGGCATCCCGGATGGTGAGGACCCCGATCCTACCCACCCTGCTCCCTACTTTAGGTATGAGGCCAAGTATGATAGAGAATCCTATGTGCTCTACGACGGGAGAGAGATCGAGCCCACCGACCTATCCTTGGGAAAGGGAGGTAAGGTTACTTATACCTTCTACGATATAAATAAAAGGGTTTCTGCCATCTTTATTGTAACCGATATCGGACCCCACGCGGAAAGCTTTAAGGTTACCGGAACCGAATTCAATCTTACCCCCCTTGCCGAAAGGAAGCGGACCTGTGCCCCAGGATCAACTGGCAAGGATTGCGGAGAGAATGAGATTTCTTATATCTACTTCATCCCTGAAGTGAACGAAGAGGTAGAGATTATTGTTACCGATGCTAAAGAAGACCACCTGAAGAAATATCCCCACAAACGCTTCAAAGAAAAGATTGGGGGAGGGGAAGATTATATCATCTACCGTTGCAGGAGATGCGGCATAACCTGGCGAGACCCTCCTGGAACTACAGGTAACAACACCTGCCCCTATGGTATAGGAGCACCCCGAGACCTGGGAGCAGATATCTCCTTTAAGGCCGGTCCGGCAGGAATGACCGCCTTCCGGCCCCAGACACCACATCTGCGTGAATGCCAGGTTCCGGAAGATAAAGAAGAGAACCCCGGTGCCGGCATTCGTTATAATGGTGACGATGATAACGGAAATCATATTGCTGATCGAAATGATACCTCCGTTAGCAATGAAAACGACCTGATCAAACTCGTTCTGGAAATAGGGCCCTCGAACATAGTGGATGCATTGGAATATGTGGAATTTGTCCTCAAGCGCGATAACAACAATATCCGGGTCTGGAAGAAGAAAGACAAAGAGGGAAAAATCCTCTTCGGTAATAATGAAAAAGTCATTACCTTCAGCAGTAATAAGAAGACCGTCTGGGTGGAGAACGTCAATCAGGGAGAGGCGCTTTTGGAACTCTACGCAAGAAAGAAATCCAGTGGGCAGGAGACCTCTCTGGATAAGGTGAAGTTCTTCTCCTTTAATAGTGTGGTCATTGCCTTGGGAGGAGAAAGTCAATCACCATCCTTACCACGAAAGAGTGGTCACGGGGTATTTATTATGGGAGATACGCTATATGCCCAGGGTTATGATGTCCATATCTATGATGAAGATCGTACTGCTTCTGCAGAGGCCGAAATCAGGAGTGCTATTAAAGAACGAGGTATCACAGAAGTAGCCATCTTTGGCTATAGTCATGGTGGTGGCTCGACTTATGATATATCGGACCATCTAAATGCTACTCCTCCTCAAGGGACCTTTACCATTCCTTATACAGCATACATTGATGCTGTGAGACAGCCCGGGCCCTTCGCAGAAGCCCGAAGACCTCCCTCTGCCGGCTATCTAATTAATTATTATCAGCGAAGATTGACTCCATTTCGCGGAGGCCCTGTTGATGATTTAGCTGGTGGTGACAATGAGTATAATCTCACTGATGGAAGTATAACCCATAAGAATATCGACGATCAGAATAATGTCCAAAGTAGTGTTATGAACCAGTTGATAGATCATGTGAAACCTTGGTAAGGAAAGGATGGAATAAGGAGGAAACTAGTAAAAGGAGGAGATACTATGAAGAACTGTTTTAAACTTATCTTAGTGGTTGTAGTTGCATTGTTAATGCAATTTGATGCCTTTGGACAAGAGATTACACCAAATCCGCGTATTCAAGCCCAGATTGATCGCATTGTCTCTGTAGGATCTGCTGCAGAAAACGAAGAGGATCTATTCAGTGAAATCTCAAAACTTAAAGAAATGGAAGGAAATGTTGAGCATCTCATACAACAGCTCATCTACTTCCGGGTGAATGCAATGCGTATGTGTGATATGGGACAGATTTCTAGCGATGATATGGAAAACGCATGGGGTTTCTCTCTCATTGCTCTTTGGAAGATTTTAACTGTAGATGAGAGTACCAAAAGGCTTTCCTCTGCTTCAGCGCAAAGTATCGTAAGTGCTGTCTTACCCTATCTTGGAACAGAAAATCTAGTGCTAAAGAAACAATTACATCGGTTCCTCAAAAGCATAGATTATGGAGATGGTTTTAAACGAGACTATAGCCATTACGAATCTTTCGTTAAGGAAAAGAAGAAAAATCCTCCCTTACCCTTAATTCAGTATATGTATGAAAAGTCTCCTGGGGAAGCCCTTTTAGTTATGCTGGGCATCTATGAAAAAAATCCAGAAAGAGAAAAAGCCATTATCCAGGCCAAAGAGACGATAGATGCTGATATGAAGAATCGGGGGTATGGAGTGGACCGCTCCCAGGCAATAGAAGCCCTGGAAGGGCTCTCTCGAGCCAGGAGATGGTGGGTGCGTCTCTATGTTGCCGAGATTATGCAAATACCTTATGGGCCTGCGAGATATTATAAAAACGATGCTCCTGAAGTCTTCAAGAGGCTCAAGAGGGACAGGTCTTCTGTAGTGCGTGCTGTTCTGAAGCGCCCCAAAGAAAAATAATTACTTATCAAAAGCCCCAGATAAGGATTCCCTTTGGGGCTTTTTCTTTTTGCCAATCTTCTCTGAATGTGATAAAATATAATTAGACTGTTCTTTGATAATTTATCTTTTGTGTCCAGGCCTTCAATCCCGGAGAGGGAGGAGCAACAGAGGAAGAACTCGATATCTCCATAGGATTGGGAGGGAGCATCACCTATGGCTTCAGAAGCGTGGCATTTTTCTATTTTTTATAACAATCTTTTTAAGTTTAAGCAAAGTAAATTTTGGTTTTTGACGATTTTTCTTGACTTTTATTTTTTTCTTTGGTATAGTTTAATTAAAATAGTTTGGATAAACTAAATAGCCGCAAGCTGCATGCCTCAAGCCACAGGCTGCAAAAAGATTGAAGCTTGTAGCCTGTAGCCCTTTATTGGGAGGTTATCATGAGTAAAGAACTCATTCTCCTTGGTCTTTTGAAAGAAGGACCGAGACACGGCTATGAATTAAAGAGAATTGTAGATGAAAAGATATCCACCTTTGCCCCGATCAGCGCTGGTTCTATTTACTATACTTTGAAGGGATTGGCAAAGGATGGCCTGGTAAGTATGAGCAGGAAGAGAAGGGGCAGGTATCCAGAGAAAGAGGTCTATAGAATAACGAAGAAGGGGGAGGAGAAATTTAAAGAGTTGCTTGAGAAGACCTGCTTCAATATCAAGAGGCTTTATCGGAGTATGGATATCGTTCTATACTTCATGAATTATCTCAAGCCAGAAGAAGTGATTAGAGGGCTAAGAAATAGGATTGGGCAGATCAAAGGAATAAGAGAGGAAACCAAGGGGATCTATGCGAAGATAAGGAGGGAGAGATATCCTTATTACATCCAGGCCATTGCCCAGAGGAATATAAGGTTTATGGATAAGGAAATAGAGTGGATGGAGGACTTTATAAAAGAGATAAGGAGAAAATCGTGAAAGTATTCTTGATTGATCCCCCGCATAAGATCTGGAGCGAGATGAGAGGCTGGGTTCCGGCTCCCGCCCTGACCGCCTTGGGGGCCTATCTGGAGAAGGATTTCGACATTCGGGTTCTGGACTGTTCAGTAATGGAGCATCCCTGGAGAGATTTAGAGGAGGCGGTAAGAGAAGAGAAACCGGAAGTGGTGGGAATTACTACCATTGCCCTCATGTTCTATTATGATACCTTGGATACGGCAAAACTCATAAAGATGGTCAGCCCTAAGACAAAGGTGGTAGTGGGCGGTCCTGATCCCTCTTTAATCCCAGAGGAATTCCTGAGGGATGCTAAAGGGAATATTGACTTCATTGTGGTAGGAGAGGGGGAGATTACTGCCTACGAGTTATTGAAAGCCATAGAGAGAAAGGAAAAAGACTTTTCCCAAATAAAAGGACTGGCCTATCTAAAGAATGGTAAGTATGTCTATACCGGTGATCGGGAATTTATCAAGGATTTAGATAGCCTACCCATGCCTGCCTATCATTTCCTCCCCATGGATAATCCCATGTATGGCATCCCAGCCTTCATGCCCCCCCATACGGTAACTATTTGCACTAGCCGGGGCTGCCCCTATAGATGCACCTTCTGTTCTCAGACCGTGATGTGGAGGCACACCTGGAGAGGAAGGAACGCTAAGAAAGTAGTGGATGAGGTAGAACTGTTGGTTACTAAATATAAGAAAAAGGCGATTCTGGTAGGGGATAACGACTTTTTAATAAATAGGAAGCGAAATATTGAGTTCTGTGACGAGATGGAGAGAAGGAAGGTCAAGATAGACCACATCTGGGTCCAGGCAAACCCGGCCCACATTATAAGAGATAAGGATCTTCTCCCTCGCTTTAAGAGGGTCGGGATCTTCATGACCCTACTGGGAACAGAGGCTGCCACCCAGAAGATCGTAGATAAGTATCATAAGCCCATGGGGGTGGAACAGAATATCGAGGCCTTCAAACTATTGAGGAAGAATAAGATACTGGTCTTAGCAAGCATGATGATTGGTGGAGAGTATGAGACTATGGAGACTATAAACGCAATGGCTAAATTGGGCAGAAAGTATGGGGATTTCCCTACCTGGGCCCATGCTACTCCCTTTCCCGGAACCCCTTATTATAAGGAATGTAAGAGAAAAGGTTTGATTGAGGTGACAGATTATAGGAAGTATGACTGGGCCAGTGCCATCACCCCTTCCCGCACTCTTTCTCGAGAAGAGCTGGAGAAATTGCGCATCGGTTTATTCCAAAAGGTCTATGGCCTCAGACTTTTTGTCAAAGCCTTTTTTTCTCCCAACCCCAATATCAGGAGATATGAAAGATTTGCGGCCAACGAGTGGCTGGCAAGACAAATCTTTAAAAGACCCTGGGTAGCACCCAATTATCAGAGCTTTGAAGATTATATGAAGCAAAGAAAAGTCCAAAGTCCATCCGCCCAACTGGCAAAGACAGTTGGGCGGACCAAGGTCCAAAGTCAACATCGGACATAGGACATCGGACTTCGGACCCGAGCGACTGAAAGGAGTGAGAGATGAAAATCTTGGGAATCTGTGGGACGCATAAGAGGCAGGATCAAGAGTCTTCCAGTGAATGGCTATTGAAGGAGGCCCTGAAGGCGGCAGAGGAGAAGGGGGCCAAGACAAAGTCTATAAGACTCATCAATTATAAAATTACCCCCTGTTTTGCCTGTAATAAATGCCGGATTGGGGAGAAGTGTCCTCTACTGGAAGACCCCAAAGATGATGTGAAAAAGATATTTGATATGATCGATAAAGCGGATGCTCTGATTTTCTCCTCTCCTACCTATGCCTATCAGCAGCCGGCAGTTACCTTAAGCCTCTTTCATCGGGTTATTCCCTTACACGAGATCGAGCGTTCAAAGGAATGGGGACTGGATATCCGGGCCTATAAGTGCAATCCCTTCCACGGGAAGCCGGTGGGGAATATGGCGGTGGGTGCTGGATTAGGGATGGAAGGAGCCCTTTATTATCTTTTTCATGTTTTAAAAGCCCTGGGCGCTACCTCTGTTATCTGTACCGGAATAAGTCTATTGGAGGCAGAGACTAAAAACCTCTTTGCCGCTGCTCCCATGGATCCCGCGATAAAGAAACTCTTGGAGATGCCGGGAACGAAGTTGGAGGAGAACGAGTGCGCCATCGAACTCGCCCGGACAGTAGGTAAAAGAGTAGTGGATGTCTATCATTCCGAGGTCTTCCAATCACTCAAAGACGTGCTCAAATATTAGGCAATTAGTTGATAAGTTTATAGGTTTATACGTTGATAAGGGATGACGTTTTTGATACGATTATTCCATATCCCGCGTTTCACATTTTGAACTTACCCTATTAACTTATTATCTTATCAACTTATTAACTTGTCCCCAATTAATTCTAGGAGGAGAAAGATGGATTGGGACGAGAAGGCATATGAGAACTTGAAGAAGTTGATTAGCCAGGCGCCGGTCTTTTCTCGAAGGACGGCAGAGAGGCTGGTCTCTCAGAAGGCGGAGGAGAATGCTAAAGCCAGAAGTTCGAATAAAATCGAGGAAGAGGATATGATTAAGGCCTTCCTGAGCGAGACCCCGGGCCCCTTCAAGAGACGGATGTTTGCCGATATGGAGAAATTCGGCATCGATTACAAGAAATACCAAGAGAAGTAATATGGAGAAAAAACCAAGGATTGGGATTGTTGGCGGGGGATTGAGCGGATTAGCTGTTGCCTATTTTTTAAAGAAGGAAGGAATAGAGGTCACGGTCTATGAGAAAACCTCTGAAGTGGGAGGGAAGTTAGCCCGGGTGATGGTAGATGGGGTTTCCATCGATACTGGTGCTTTACTCTATTCCAAGGAACTCAATCCCAACTTCGATGTCTTAATAAATGAATTAGGAGTAGAGTGCGAAAGGAGATATCTGAATACCTTTGCTCTTCAAATCGAGGATAAGATTACTGCCTTGAATCCTTTGGCCCTAGCAAAGTCGAGACTCTTTTCCTTTGGAGAATTCTTGAAATGGAGGAAGGTGAAGAAGTTCATCAATTCCTTAAGTTTTAATCTGGATGAGGTGGACGAAAGGATTGATAAACTACACCAGATATCCCTAGAGAAATATTTAAGGGACGTTGGTTTCCGGCAGGAACTCATCGACTCCTTCTTCCGGGCTTTCTGCTCCTTTGCCTATGTGGATGGGGCAAAGGATTTAGCAGCAGACTTCGGTTTATTCCTCTTGGCCTTCCCCCTGAAGACTATCATGACTCCGGTCAAGGGGATGAGCGAGTTTGCTCTGGAACTGAAGAGAAGATTGGGAGATAGTGTAAGACTGAATACCAGAGTAGTTAATATATCCCAGAACCCGGATAAGACCTTCGCAATAAAAATAGAGAAGGATGATCAGATTTCTGAAGAGACCTTTGACTATTGTATCTTAGCAACGGGATGGAGAAATTTTAAGAACATCTTTCCCGAAGTGGACTTTGAGATAGAAGTCACCAAGGCCCGGGGAGTGGTCTTGGAATCGGATTGTCCTATTTATAAGAAGTATAATGTGCTCATTATCTCCAAGTATAAGAATGAGCATGGTGTCCAGGGAGGAAAGATTAAGCACCTTCCGGATGGAAGGAGTTTCTATGGCATGATGCTCTATCGGCCAGACGCTGACTTGGAGAGAGTATTTGGGAAGCACAAAGTCCATCACAGGTTTGGCTGGTCACCGGCCATGGCCTGGATGTCTCCGGGATGCAAGATACCGGATGTCAGAACTAACATCTCTAACTGCTTTGTCATCGGAGACTTCGCCCGCTATCCCGGCGTTGAACCCTGCATCTTCACCGCCCAAAAAGCAGTGAATATCATAAAGGGAGATGTAGGATAATGAAGATACTCATTGTCTATTATTCCAAGACGGGGAAGACGAAGGAGATTGCTCATTCCATAGCCAATGAACTGGCGGATGGGAATGAGGTGAAGTTGAGAAGGATAAAGATGAAAGGTGAAAGGAATCTACTGGCTACTTATCTTCTGGATACCAAGAAGGCAATAAAGAGAGAGAAGCCAGAAATTGAGGTGATCGATCTTAACCACGAGGAATATAACCTCATCCTCTTAGGAACACCGGTCTGGTCCGCCAAACCTGCTCCAGCAATCAATACCTATTTGGATAGAGCAGACTTCGAAAATAGGAAGGTAGCCCTCTTCGTTACCCTGCGCCTGATGGGGGGAGAGAAGGTGGTGGGGATTTTAACCGCAGAGATAGAAAAGAAAGGAGGAAAGGTCATCGATTCTATCATCATCAAGACCGGCCTCTTCCATAAGGAAAGAATGATAGAAGAAGCCAGAACATTTATCAAAAAACTATCCATCTAAATCTCCCTAAAAACTTGACTTTTAGGTTTTTATAATATATAGTAAAAAATACAGAAAGAAAAAATTTAATTTTGTGTTTTGGTGGTTATAAGGAGGTAAAGTAAAATGAAACTATCAATACCCTGCAATTGGGATATGGAGTTAATAGAAGCAACAAAAGATTTGCCTGTCTATGATTTTTATGGTGCTATAGCCACCACGCCGATTGGCCATGGTAGGCCGGCGCTCATTATTCCTGATGTGGATGAGGATTTCGTAGCAGAATATATTAAAAAGGTTCATGCTACAAACCGAAAATTTTCTTATGTACTTAATGCTACTAGTATGGGTAATTTAGAGTTCGATCCTAAGTTTCATAAGAAAATACTAAACTATCTTCAATGGTTAGTTGATATAGGGGTAGATGCTGTTCATGTATCAATTCCCTACCTGATGGAAATAATTATACATCAATTTCCTAAATTGAAAGTAACCACATCAGTGATGGCCCATACTTGTTCTGTTGATATGGCTAAAGAATTTGAAAGGCTGGGTGTATCAGCAATAAATTTGAGTTTAGAAGTTATCAGAGATTTTAAAGCTATAAGGGCAATAAGAAAGGCTATAAAAATTCCCCTGATATTAATTCCTAACTTAGCAGACTTACATCAATGTCCCTACAGGTATTATCATTATAGTATACTTGGTTATACTTCCCAGACCCATAATATTGATAAAGCTCGAAGATACTGGGCTATGCAGCCCTGCAAGATGTATTGCAATGATAGGAAATTAAGTGAGCCGTTAGAAATTTTAAAATCATGCTTTATCAGACCTGAAGACTTAAAATTTTATGAAAAGGAAGGGATAGATATTTTTAAGTTGTCAGGAAGGCATCAAAATACTGAATGGATAATGAAAGTAGCCAGAGCATATGCCAACCGAGAGTATAAAGGAAATCTTGTGGATATCATAGACGCAATCATATTAAATAAAAAGGATATCAGGGAGTTCCATCCCGAGTTTATAACAGAATCAGATCCAGAAATCCAGGCAGTTCCGGAATTTTATAGCTGGAGCAGATTAGATCTTAGTGCCTCTGATGTTGTTAACATAGATAATAGCAAATTAGACGGATTTATTGATCATTTTGTGAATAATGGTTGCAACCCTTCTATCGACTGTGATGAGTGTGGCTATTGCGCAAAATGGGTTGATAAAGTAGTTACCATAAACCCTGATTTGTCTAAACAATATTTAGAAGCCATAAAGAAACATCGTAATGCATTAGTGGTGAGTAAATTTGCAAAAGAAGTTGAGAAGCTGGAGTGGGATAAGAAAGTGAGGATTGCTTTTGAAAATACAATGAGTATAATCCCTTTGTTGTTTAGAAAAGTTGCCAAAACCGCAATTGCTACCAATGCAGAGAAACTTGCCAAAGAAAGAGGCTCTTCTATTGTGGGGGAAGAAGATTTGGCCAAAGCTTTTCTGGAAAGTGTACCTTCTAAATTTCAGGGTAAGATGAGCGAGAAGTTAAAATCCAATGGGATTGATATAACTAAATTTAGAGATTAAAACAAGAAAGCAAGGCGAATTGCAAGAAAG
>JAUWXM010000003.1 GCA_030616365.1 bacterium
GGAAGAGGGCGGTAAAGACGCTGTTCTTCATCCACTTATCTGGCCCGTTTACCACCCGGCTGGCAAAGAGCATAATCCAGGGTAGCCAGCATTGTCCATAATACTCCATAGCCCCCTCAGCAATTCTTAAGGGGAAATGGCTGCTAAACATAAAGACCAGAGCCGCCAAGTAGGCTCCCCTGGTGTTAATGCCCCACTCGCGAGCGAGTTTAAAGGTTCCTATCAGGCCAATGATCGTGCAGGCCACGATTACCAATTTTATACCTGCCACCGGACCAAATAACAGAATTAAGGGAAATAAAGGAGACAGGCAGGAAGTGGCCACGTTTCCAATCCTCGGTATTCCACCACCCACATAGGGGTTCCAGAGCGGCCATTGACCATATTTCAGAATGCTATCCCGTGCTCCCGCAGCCTGGAAGGCATGCGGATCCCAATCATGAATACCCCAGTAATGGATGTGAGATAAGATAGGCGCCAGAAAAAGAAGGGCCAAGAGAGAAAAGATTACAATATGTAAGTAAACGTTTTTCATATATTGACCTTTTTTAATTAATAGTATAACATATATAAACAAAAAGTTCAAAAACTAATCTCTGGAAAAGTTTGCCAAAAATGGATCTCTATGATAGAATAAAATTGATTCAACAAGTAGAAGGCTATCTTGATGGGAGAAATTCAATAAATTAGGGTAACCAAACAAGAATAAGAAGGAGTGTATGCAGAA
Organism: bacterium; assembly: GCA_030616365.1. Classification (GTDB taxonomy): domain Bacteria; phylum UBP18; class UBA7526; order UBA7526; family UBA7526; genus JAUWXM01. The sequence goes on from JAUWXM010000003.1 coordinate 728, forward strand.
GCGGCGTTTAGGAAGAACAGAATTAATGGTTTCCTGTATAGGGCTCGGTGCGGGCAGTCGGATGTTTATGGAAAGAGGTTACTCTGGACCAGATGCTCCCCCGACAGTAATTAACTGCGCCTTAGATAAAGGAATTAACTTCATTGATACCGCAAGAAGTTACTATAAGAGCGAACAGATAATAGGTGAGGCAATAAAGGGTAGGAGAGATGAGTGCTTCTTAGCTACCAAAACCTATCTGAGAAAAGGCTCCCGGGTAGAAAAAGATATTGATATTAGCCTGAAGAATTTACAAACAGATAGGATTGACTTATATCAAATACATAATATTACTTATAAAGATGAACTAAGAACTATACTTCAACCAAAGGGTGCCTTAGAGATGTTGAAGAAAGCAAAAGAGGCGGGTAAGATTAACTATATTGGAATCACAGGATTCCGTCCAGATATAATGAAGGAATGTATTCAGACGGGTGAATTTGATACTATTCAGATCCCATTTAATTTTATCGAAAGAACTCAGACAGAAAAAATTTTACTTCTAGCTAAAAGGTATGATCTGGGGATTATTATTATGCGACCTTTCCTTGGAGGACTATTGGCTAATAGTGGGGAGGCTATTTTAAGATTCATCTTTAGTTATGATGTCTCTGTAGTTATCCCTGGCTGCAGTACTGTAGAACATATACAAATGAATGCCCGAATAGGTAAAGATCTCAGGCCAGTATCATCAGAGGAAAGAGAAAGTTTGTTTTCAAACATAGGAGGTATTTTTTGCCGGGGCTGTAAGGTCTGTGAGCAGGGCTGCCCAATCAGCCTTTCTATTGCTGAAATCTTGCGTTGGGAAACCTACCTTTATTTTAATGCCACCTATGCGAGAGATCATTACAGACAGCATCTTAAGAAAGCTACTGCTTGTATTGATTGTGGTAAATGCGAAGAGGTGTGTCCATACAACTTACCAATTAGAAAGATGCTTAAGACCGCTCACCAGCGCCTTATGAAGGGCAAATTGGAGGATATAATAGTAGGTCTTCTTAGGAAATTACAGTTATACGAAAGATTGAGAGCAACCTATTTTCGGTTGGGCCTGCCCCTGCCGAACAGATATTTATCCGATTAATTATAAGTCACAATATAATCTGCTAATTTAAGAACTCAAGGATCAAATGACTAATGACCAAATATCCAATTTATCCTGCACTTTTTTACTTTGAAGAAGATACTTCATAGCAAAAGGTGCGGGATTTATATGCTTTCTCGTCATTGGACATTAAAGAATTTGCTATTCATTTGACATTCGTCATTGGATAATTTGTTAGCTAAAAATGGGTTGATTTAGTTGTTGCTTATTTGATAAGAGTAATAATCATGAGAAGATAAGGTTATTAAATTGGCTAATGATAATTATAAAGGTAAATTGAAAATTGGCCTAAAACAGTGGCTTTCTATTCTCCTGAAACGAGAGATATATCTGATGTTGCTGATATATCTATTTGTGCTTATTCCTTTAGCCTATTTTCTGGTCTGGCTGGGCGTCAAATTGGATAAGGCTTTGGGCTTTTTAAAGTTCATTGGCAGGCCCTGGAATATAGTATGCTTTCTTTTCTTTATCCTTACAGGGTTGTTCATCGTCTGGTGGTCATACACTTATTTAATCTTAGAAGGTACGGGGAGTCCGGCCACAATGTTAGGACAGACAAAAAAACTGGTTAAAAAGGGCCCCTATGCCTTTGTCAGGAACCCCTCGGTGATTGGTAAGCTTCTTGGAGTGGTAGGATTAGGATGTTTATCTGGATCTTTTTCTTTCACCTTTATTATAGTGCCTCTTTTGCTTTTTGGATCGCTTCTTGAGAAGCGATTCCACGAAGAAAGGAATATGGAGAGGCTATGGGGGCAAGAATATATAGATTATAAAGAGGCCGTTCCTATGGTCATCCCCCGCTTTGATCGGATACTGCGAGAATTAGTGTCTTTTTTCAGAAAGAAAAAACATGATGAAGATACTTTTAATCAATCCGCCTAAAAGATATACAATTTGGGCAGGGATACCCGAAGCCCTCAATAAAAGAGTATTTCTATATCCCCCCTTGGGGCTTATGTATATCCAAGCCTATTTAGAGGAATATACAGAACATAAAGTAATTATCCTGGATGCCTTAGCAGATAATTTAGATTTTTCTCAGATTGAGAGAAAGGTAAAACAGATTCAACCTGATGTAGTAGGGGTTACTGCCTGCACCCATAGTCTACTGGATGTAGTCAAGACCGTAGCAGCAGCAAAAAGAGCAAATAAAAAAATACACCTTTGTTTGGGCGGTCCTCATGTTTCTACCTTTGCCCGGGAGTCAATAAATCTCACTGGAGTAGATTCGGTTATTTTGGGCGATGGGGAGATTACGTTTAAAGAACTAGTAGAGTCTCTTGAGAAGGGAGATGATTTGTGTAATGTAAAGGGGATTATTTTCAAAAATAATGACGATATTATTCAAACCGGAGAAGCTCGGTATACAGAGAATTTAGATATTCTACCTTTTCCCAAAAGAGAAAGATTGACGAATCTGAATCGATATTATACCTCTGGAACAGAATCCAATCTTATGACTACGATGGTAACAAGTAGAGGTTGTCCTTATCGATGTAATTTTTGTAATACCTCTAAGAATTACCGTTACCGTTCTCCGTCTAATGTTGTGGATGAAATAGAGCAATGCTTAAGATTGAATATTAGAGAATTCTATTTTATTGACGATACCTTTAATGTAAGCATTAAAAGAGTGATTGACATTTGTAGGGAGATATTAAAAAGAAATTTGAGAATCAAGTGGGGTTTTAAGGCAAGATGCGATAATATCGATTATAAAATGCTCAAGTTAGTCAGGGAGGCAGGCTGTAGAAAGATTCATTATGGAGTGGAGGCAGCAGGCGATGAGGCATTGACAGAACTCAATAAGGGTGGACAGGTAAATGTAAGACAGATAGAGCAGGTTTTCCAATGGACAAAAGATCTTGGAATAAGAACTATTGCTTATGTAATGATTGGTTGTCCTTACGAAAAGACAAGGGCAGATATATTAAGGGTTTTGGATTTTGTTAAAAAGATCGATGCTGATTATGTTGTGTTCTCTATATTTTCGCCCTACCCTGATACAGATTGTTATCAGGAGGCTGTAAAAAAAGGGATAATTAGAAAAGGGATATGGGAAGAATTTATTAAAAATCCGGTAGAGGGATATGAACTGCCTACCTGTTGGGAGGAGTATTTTTCTAAAAAAGAATTGTTGGAATTATTAAAGTTGGTGCACCGAAAATTTTATCTTAGATGGCAGATATTTTTCAGGGTTCTATTTAGCCTCCACAGTTTAGGAGAACTTAGAAGGGTGTATAAAGATATCATTGCCTTGGGAAAGTTATTAGTTATTCAAGAACCGCAGGGAAAGATATGAAAGAGGAAATAACCACAAGTCTCATCTCTTTATACGATGTTGAAAATAACGCAGTGCGAAGTATCGCCGCTTTATTAAGAAAAAATGGCTATCGCGTTTTTGAGATTTATTTCAAAAATTGGGTGAATAACCGTTTGGTTTGGCCTAAAAAAAGGGAATTGGATAATCTGATAAATCTTTTAAGAAATACGAACACAGATTTAGTTGGCATAAGTCTTCGGGCATCAGCTTATTTAAAGGTGACCATTTCAATTACCGAGTATATAAAAAGATTTTTGAAGATCCCAATAGTTTGGGGTGGTTTACATCCTACTTTAGTCCCTGAGGAATGCATAGAATTTGCTGATATAGTCTGCCTGGGTGAAGGAGAGTATCCCATGCTGGAGCTTGCGGATAGCATTTCACAACAAAAAGATATAGATAACACACCAAACTTATGGATTAGAAAAGGAAAAGAGATTAAAAGAAACGAGATTCGTCCTCTTATACAGAATCTTGATGAATTGCCATTTTTAGATTATACCAGCGAAGATAAATATTACATCGAAAACCGAAGGGTATTTATCGGGGACCCCGTGATAAAAAGACCTCTATTCCGTATAATGGCATCTCGCGGCTGTCTATTCGATTGCAGTTACTGTTATAATAGTATACTGAAAAAGATATATCATAGTAAGGGTAGATATTTTCGCTATCGTAGTGTAAAGAATGTAATCGAGGAACTCTCTCGGATAAAACGAATTTTTAAAAACTTAAAATATATACGCTTTGATGATGAGATGTTTATCTTCAACAATGAATGGATTAAAGAATTCTGTCAGGAATATAAGAAGAGAATAGATTTGCCCTTTGAATGTTTCTTGTCTCCCGAAAATTACAAAGAAGAATTGTTACCCAGACTTAAACAGGCGGGCTTAAAGGTAGTTTATATGGGGATTGAGGGTCCGAATAGAATAAATAAGACGTTGTACAACAGGAAATTTTCTGTAAAAGATATTTTAAATGATATAAGGATCTTCCATAAGTTGGGTTTAGATGCCCGGTATCAAATTATTCTTGATGATCCTCTTTCTACAGAAGAGGATAAAAGAACCTTTTTTGAATTCTTAATGGATCTTCCCAGGCCGTTTGAGCTGTATCTATTTTCTTTAACAATTTTTCCCAGGACCAAATTAGCAGAGACGCTACTTGCTCAAGGATTAATTAGTGAGAGCGATATTGAAGGCAAAGCAATGAAGACATTTTCCCAACTAAGGGTTGATTTAAGTTTCCCTCGTGCAAAGTCAGATCAATTTTGGATTAGTCTGATAGTACTTATTTCAAAAAATTTTGTTTCCAAGAGCTTAATCGATAGATTATCAAGAAGTAAATTTTTATATAAACACCCCAGACCTCTGGTAATTTTTAGTCAGATATGTAATCTGCTGAAGATGGTATGGGTAGTTTTTAAAATGTTCTTAAAAGGGGAAATGACCTGGATTCAATTCAAACAGTGGGCCAATCCCCGTTCCCTGATTACCCAATAAAACTTATTCTATTGGGAGATAAGTTTTCTTAGGCTTCCGTATTGCTTGAGTTTGATGGGGTTTAACTCTCCCTGAAAAAGCATCTCTATTGCCATACCTGAGGCTTTCAGGAAATCGCAGGTAAAAGCCAGCCACTTTAAAGTGGCTGGCTTTTTTTCTAGCAACGAGCGGCGAGAAAGGAAGCGGATAAAGAACCTGGGAATAAAAGACTTGGAGGTGAGAGAGCAAAGGCTTATCCAGAAGAGTTCCTCTTTGGGTCTGGGATACCAGAGGCTGAGACGGAACTGGCGGAAGGACTTGGTAGCCCTTCCCTCCACCTCTTCCGGTTTTATCATCCCCAGATCTAAGAGTTCATTGGTCAGAGCCGTTTTAGGGAAATGGGTCAGGGAGTACATATAGATCTTAAAGGGTCGTGGAATCTGTAAGAGCATATGCAGCATTTCTTTCTTATCCTTCCGGGTGGAGAGAGGGTTATCCCAGATAAGGTCATAGACTACTTCTATCCCCAAATCCTTAGCCAGATGGGCAAATTGTAGAATCTGCTGGTTGGGAGTATCCCGACCATAGACCTCCTTTAACTCCTTCTTAGAACCAGACTGCAGGCCTACCTGAATCTTAATCAATCCCGCCTTTCTTAATTGGGAAAGGGTCTGCCGATTGGCAAGATCCGGATGGAGAAGGATCTCAAAGGGAATCCCGATTCTCTCTTTATAGAGGGAAGAAAAACGGGATATCCACTCCTTGGCAAAGAAGAAGGTATCTCCATCAAACTTTATTCTGCGAAGACACTTAAAATAGTTCCGGGCATACTCTAACTCAGTAATTACATTCTCTGGTGAGCGAGAACGATAATACTTTCCCTTTTCCCGATAGATTTTCCTCAAGATACTGTTATTACAGTACTTGCAGTTAAAGGGGCAGCCCCGAGTGGGATAGATGCGATACTCAGAATCTTTTAAAAGCGGGTCACATCGCTTAAGCCTATTATCCTCAATGAAATATTTATCCCGGCCTCCGTAATCCGGGAAGGGCAAATGGTCTAAATCTTCGATTAAAGGACGAAGCGCATTCTTCTGCATTCTTCCCTTCACCTTGATCCATAGATTGGAGATTCCTTCCGGGCTTTCTCTTCGTTCCAAGGCCCTCATTAAATCCAGAAGTGGTTCCTCCCCCTCCCCTACGCAGACCATATCAGCGATCTCTATACCATCCTCGGGAGAGATGGTGGGATGGACCCCTCCCCAGACCACCGGGGCCTTGAATCTTCTCTTAATCTCTTTAGTGAGCTGAGTGGCGATCCGGAGATAGGGAGTTCCCAGACCGATCCCGATGAGCAAACTCTCCAAACCGGAGAGAAGTTCCATAAGTAACTTCACTTCTTTTTGGGAAGGTGGTCTAATGGCATTATTTACCCACTGCTTGAAAAAGATGATATTTACTGGATACCCATGTCTTGTGAGAAAAGAAGAGATATACCTCACTCCCCGATTCTCAATCCCATAGAGAGAGATAAGGGTAAGGATTGGTTTCTTATTCTTTTTCATTAACTACTCCCTAAGATTTTTAAGGCGGTCTTTGCCTGCCAGAAGAAATTCCGGGGATGAAGGATAGATTTTAGGTTTTTAAAAATAACTGAGGGCCGAAGATAGTATCGGCGGTAGATAGAGATTAAAATCTTTTCTAATTCTTCCTTAGTAAAGAATTCTTCCCAGACTCTGGGCTCAAAATCTTTAGTGGGGTGGAGAGCGAACTCTCTCCAGAAATCTCTTCCAAAGAGGCCTTTCTCTAATCCCTCTTGATAGAGTTCGGTATCCGGGTAAGGGGTAAGGATATTAAAGAGGGCGAAGTCGGAATTTAGTCTTTTGGCAAAGTGGAGGGTGTGAAGGATATCTTCCCGGCTCTTCTCATGGGGACAACCGATTAAGAAGTAAGCCACAACAGGAATTCCGATCTCTTTTGTCCAGGTAAAGACCTCTTCAGTCTGGTGGATGGTTAGACCTTTCTTTAACCTCTTAAGACCTTCGTCTGTGCTGGTCTCCACTCCTAAGTTCATTCTAATGCAGTTAGCTGCTTTTAGTTCTCGCAGCACTTCCCGGGTGAGGGTATCCACCCTTCCCCGAAAGCCCCAGGGGATTCGCAGATTTCGTCTCTTAATCTCCTGGCAGAGGGAGATTACCCATTCAGGAGAAAGGTTGAAGGTATCGTCGACGAAATGAATCTCCTCCACTCCCAGATGCCAGCATTCTTCCATTTCCTGAACCACATTGTGAACAGAGCGCCGGCGATAATTCTCCTTAGGGGTGCTACAGAAAATACAATGGTAGGGGCAGCCCCGACTGCTCGCCATAGTGGTAAAGGTGGACCTTCTCCCTAAAATATAATAATAGAGTTGAGGTTTAGTCAGTTCCCGGACAGGGAAAGGAAGCCTATCCAGGTCTGGGGAAGGGCCTGGTCTCTTCCCAGGGATGACTTCTTCTCCTTCTTTAAATATCAGACCAGGAACCTTTCTCAAGTCTTTTTCCTGGGAAAGGGATTCCACTAATTGGAAAAAAGAAATTTCCCCTTCTCCGGGAATGACCGAATCCACCCCGAATAATTGTAGGGTTTCTTGGGGAAAGATCCGGGCATGGGGTCCTCCGATATTAATATGAATCCTGGGATCTATCTTCTTAATCAATCCGGTAAGTAGAAGCACATCTATTAGGTTATTGGTATGGGCAGTAATTCCTATTATCTGAGGGTTGGACTCCCGAATTACTTGTTCTATCTCAGTCTGACTTAGGTCCTCCGCTATCGCATCCAGAATCTGAACCTCATGGTCACTATATTTCCGGAGATAGGAGGCGATGTACATCAATCCCAAAGGAGGAAAGATGCCTACCTCCCGGGATAGAGCAGGAGGAAGTTCGGTCTGAATGATATTCTTTATTGGAGGATTGATAAGTAATACTTTCATAAGAAGATTAGTGCCTCATGCTTAATCTTAAGATGTGGTACAAAATCCGCCAATCTTTCATCATAAAGGAGGTCTCCATCCAGCAGGGACGAATGCAGCCCGGACAACCAGAGATCAGCTCCTGGCGTTGCTTTTGATATTGGGGGCTGTGTATCACATTTCTTAATTCTGGGGAGGTCTTCATTCCCGGGTAATCAAAGCGGTGGCAGATAGAGATGCTCCCTTCCGGACTAACTGAGAGATAGAAGCCTCCGGCATCACACTCCCAGTCAATCCTTCCCGTCTTCAGGCAAATCCGGGAGGCCTCCAGAAACTTAAGGGAATTAAGGATGGGGTAGGATGCCCTCTTCATCTCTTTTAACTGCTCATAGACTTCATCTACTATAGGATGGTCTTCTTTTCTAATGGCTAGCTCAGGAGCATAGGCAGCGAAGGAGTCCTGAATATCGGAAGAAGGGGTTAAAACCACGGGAATAAAGGAGGCTAAGTAACCTTTGTCGTGGACAAAGCGGGCGATCTCAGGGAGTTCCTTGAGGTTTAAACGGGAGACCACGGTATTTAGAAGAAGCCTCTTCCCCTTCCGGGGCAATAATTTTTTAAAGAGGTCGAGTGAACGCATTATCTTAGGAAGAGTATCCTTCGAGCGGTGGATGAAATCCTGGGTCCTGGGGGAAAGGGAGTCCAGAGAGATGGAGGCGCTAGTCAGTCCTGCCTGGACCACGGCCCGGATATCTTCTGGAGTGGACTTTATACCATTGGTAACAACTCTTACCCAGAGACCTTCATCTCTAAAGATACGGACGATCTTAGACAGGTCCTCTCTCATAAAAGGTTCTCCCCCACCTAAGGCCACGCTAATCGCTCCTAAAGAACGCAGACCTCGGGCAAGAGACTTAATCTCCGAAAGAGAAAGCTCCTTCCCTTTATCTCCTCCCTTCCAGACACTGCACATCCGGCAGCGGAGATGGCAGCGATGAGTAACCCCGTAATGGATATAAACAAAGCCTCTACCTCTCAGGAAATATTTTAGAAAACGGAGATAATTAGAGATATTCATTCTGGGATCTGACAGCTAAGAAGGACCCTTTCTCTCTGATAGAAAGAGAACTTTTTCTCTTGGCAAAAATGCATCTTCTGGAGGAGGTTAATCGTTTTTTGATCATTCCTTTCCACACTCACCTTTACTCCATTGATTCCCCTTCTCTTTAGTTCTTCCAGGGACCTTAGAATCAATTTACTCCCTATGCCCCTTCTTCTACTCTCTGGGTTAACAGCAATAAAGAGAAGTTCCGCTTTGGTTTGAGGCAAACTAACCTTCCTGGAATATTGGAAAGTCTGGAAGAGTGAAGAAAGAAGCCGAGGATGGCGAAAGAGGGCCCTCAGAGAAATCCCTAAGAAAAAAAGAAAATGCCCGAGGAATAGAGATCTTAAAAGGCGCTGGGAGTCCGTTGCCCCGGCTATGAATCCCTGCATCTCCTTTCCTTCCCAATAGGTATAGACAAAACCATAGCGGGACTTAAGGAGGGAGTGGTAAAGGGTCTTCAAAAAGGGAATTCCTAACTGGGCAAAGGTGGAGTGGGGGATATATAAAGAGTGAAACCGGGCAACCTGGGAGATATCATCTTGCTTTAATAGTTGTAGGTTCAATTAACTAACCTTATCCTTCTTTTTTCCTAAAACTGGTAAATAAAAGTTTTACCAAACCCCAAATAAATCCTAATCCAATGGCTATATGCATTACCTGCAATGCAAAAAGGGCATAAAACACCATTGGCCAGCCATACATTTTTCGGGCAAAACCTAAAAAACCCCATTCCATAACGAACTGAATTAACCAGGCCAGACCTGCCAGGGCCACCATCCAGGGCATAAAGAGTCCAGCAATTAATGCCATTAAGGCCATAAATGTTAAGATACAAGAAAAAGCAGCATCGGCGGTTCCCACCGCTCCGCGGGACTCAAATTTCTTTCTCCGCAGCAAAAGAGGAACCCAGCGTGCTGTCCGTTCCAGGAGGATGAGACACCGGCAGCCTAGGGTTTTATAATAGTGGTGGTACGCCGCGGAACGTAGGAGGAGATGTCTATACCCCTTCCGCTCCATTTCGTAGGCCATATGGAACTCCTCCATACCAACCCCACCATATCGTTCTGAGAAACCACCCAATGCCTCAAATATTGATCTTCGTATCGCCCCGCACTCGGACTGAATGCAAAAAATGGGTCTTTCCATCTCCTCTTCGCCCCAACGATAACCCCAAGCCGCGCGAAGTTCAACAAAACGAGCGCTCCACTTCGGGTTTAAATCGCCCGGAAGGGCATAGGCACCGACCGCGTGAATATCAGGACGGGTCTGCAGGGTATTTACCATTGCCTCCAGCGCACCTGGTTGGGGCACAATATCAGCATCCACAAATATTAAAATGTCCGCATGTGCAGCTCTTGCGCCGATATTACGAGCGGCTGATACACCCAGATTCCGCTCTAACTTTATAACCCGAGCTCCTAATCTCTTGGCAATCCGAGCAGAGCCGTCGGTGCTGGCGTCATCCACCACAATCAATTCCCAACCTGGTAGTTTGATACGGGGCCTGATAGCCTGTAGGCAAGTTTCCAAGGTGGCAGCGGCATTATAAACAGGAACAATCACCGCTACTTTTGAGTCTAAACCGTTGTTTGCTGTTCCTTCTTTCATTTTCTGGCTTTCCAGTATTGCCACTGGGTATAGACTCTATACACTAGCCCTTCAAGATAAAAGCTAAACCAGCGGTGACGCCACCTGAACTGGGCTAATTTATGGGATAAAAAATAAGCCCAACGGAACCGTCTTAAACCGCTCAGTATATGTTCATAGCGAAAAGCTAAAAAGGAAATGAGGTAAACATTTTTGAAGAGTGGCCACTTGCTCAGCCAGGGGGTGTGAATCCGGTCCATAGTAAAATAGCTCCAGTCAACCAATCGAGAAGGAGGTTCAAAACCCATCTCTTTGGCCTCCTCAAAGAGTTCGGTGCCTGGCAGAGGTGCGTATGGCTGAATAACAATTTCGGCGGAGGGGTGGTGACGGTGGAGCTCATCGGCAAAATCCAAAACAGCCAAAGCATCCTGATAAATCTCTTTAGGGAAGCCAATCATAAGCGAATAGGTTACAATAATGGGGGAATCCCTCATAATCTCAACTCCCTGATCAATAACTGCCTTAGTAATTCCCTTGCGAATATATTTCAGAATATGGTCCAGCGGAGACTCGAGACCAAAAAAGAGCCACTGGCAGCCGATTTTTTCGAAATTGCGAATTAGCTTTTTATCAATACAGTCTATTCTGGGACTGGCGGACCACTTTAAAGCAAGCCCCTCCATTACCGGGACCAGTTCCCGAAGAAAAGACTTTTGTCCTCCCATGCTGTCATCATAGAAAAAGATATTATCGACACCGAGAGAAATCAAACGTTCCAGCTCCTTTCTAATTAAACTTGGCGATTTATGGCGGCATATTCTGTTATGATAAAAGTCGTTATAACAAAAACGACAGTTGAAAGGGCAGCCCCGGGACATCTGGTAGCCAACGGTTGGAAAGTTGGTATTCGGCCGGAGGTAGCGGGACAGAAGCTCTCCTGCTTTTCCCTGATAGGGAAAGGGTAATTCTTCAATGTCTAGAAAGGGGCGGTCCCGGTTGATATGAATGCCTCCCTCTTTGTCCTTCCAGGCTAACCCGGCAATAGTGTTCAGGGCCGGTCGCCCTCTGCGGAGATGCTGGTAAAGCTCATAAAGTGTTTCCTCCCCTTCTTTAATTACCAGGTAATCGATCGGGGGTTCAGCCAGTGTTTGTTCCGGACACATACTGGGATGAACACCACCCCAGACTACAGGCGTATTCGGGCAACCTTGCTTAACGTAACTGGTCAGTGATAGTCCCCGAAGTATCTGGAGGGAAGTGAGGGCGCTAACCCCGATCAGTTTAGGTTTCTTCTCGAGCGCTTCGTCCAATTCTCGGCGGTTTTGCACCCGCTCATCGTAATATTCGACATCTATTCCCCGCCCCTCCAGGTAGGTCCCCACTGTGAAGATAGACAACGGGGTCATCACATGATAGGGAAACGAACTGGTATTGGGAAATATTAAAAGAATCATTTTAATACCCCGCTAACTTAATCATTACTCTTGGGAGAAAGAATCAGAAAGCAGGATGGAATAAATCGCGACCAGCACTCGAACGTTTCAAAAGCCATGACTGGATCAGTCGCCATGGGCTCAGGGCTTTGCCCCAACCGGCTTTGAAGTCCGCTTCTTCTTTAGATTAAAGAAGAGGAGATAAAGCAAAAGTTTTAAGGCCCGAAAGTATTTTTTCAGGTCAGAGAATCTCCGGATATGGCGAAGATGACGCCACCAGATGATAGGTCGAAGATAAAACCGGCGGTAGAATCTTCGCTGGGCTCTTATTAAATCGCCATAGGTTAACCCCCGGGGCAGGAAGACCGGCTGGAAAAAAGAGTAATCATCCGGATTCTCAGAGACTAAATCCCCGTATTTTTTATAAAGAGTGTACTGTTCCGTTCCTTTAAGGGGAGTGTTAATCTGTACGGTAACATCTTTTGAAGGAAGGCTCAGCGCAAACTGGATAGTTTCTTCCATAGTCTCCCTGGTATCCGGGCAATGGCCTAACATGAAGAAGGTCTTGGACTGCAGGCCTACTTCATCCGCCCATCCCACCACCCTTTTTATTTGTTCTTTGCTCATCTCCTTCTTAATAAACCTTAGTATCTCTTCATTCCCGCTCTCAATCCCTATCCTTACTCGCCAGCATCCGGCCTCTTTCATTCTTTTTAGGAGGGATTTGCTCCTCATAGTATCGCTTCTGATGTTACAGGTCCAGGTAACATCCATTCTCTCTTTCTCCAATTCCTTCAGAAAACCTTCCATCCTCTCCATAGAAATGCCAAAGAGAGAGTCCACAAAGGCAATGTCCTTTATTCCATAGGTATCTACCAGATGCTTCATCTCTAAGACTATTCTCCGGGGAGTGTAAGAGGTATAAAGATTGCCATAGACACTGTGGTCACAGAATATACAGTGGTAAGGGCACCCCCGGCTGGTAATCATGGCGGTCTTGGGAAGGCGATATTCATCATTGGGCAGAGGTGAGTATTTATAAATTGGTAAGAGGTGCCGAGCAGGAAAAGGGAGAGAATCCAGGTCTCTTATCCTCTCTCTCTTAGGAGTAACTCGGAGTTTAGTATTCTTTCGATAGGCTATGCCTTTGACACTCTCTATATTCCGTCTCCCAGAGATGGCATCCAAAAGTTCCACTATAGTCATCTCCCCCTCACCCAATACTGCTAAGTCAAAACAGGAGTGCTTGATGAGCTCCTCCGAATTAGTGGTGATGTGGCTTCCCCCGATTATTATGGGCACCTCTGGCTTCTTTTTCTTTATACGGTTTGCTGTCTCCCGAGCATTAGTGAAAAAGATGGTGGTGGAGGTAATGCCGATTACATCCGGAGCAAAGTGATCTATCCTCTCCATGACCCCCGAAAGAGACAGTCTTTCTACTAAGGTATCTATTAGGTCTACTTCTATACCTTTCTTCTCCAGAACGGCGGCGATATAAGCTAGACCTAAAGGAGGAGAGTTAAAGAAGAGATATTCTATAACAGGATTCCTCTTCTCTCCCCGGGGTGGGTTAATCAGGGTGACTTTCATTTGAAATTCCTAATAATAAATATAGTTTATTGGGCCGGATAAAAGTCACTCTCATACTCCACCTCTTGGACTAGGCGGTCGATACCCAGTTCAGAGAGATGGGAAGGGATCCGTTTATTCTTAAAGAACTGGGTGTTACCCTTAAGGAATAAAGGCACGGGCATATTCCTATGAGTGAGTTTAAAGGTATAGACTCTGCATTCCTTTCGGCAGGAGAAAATACTTCTCAGGGGTTGGGTTCGCTGGTCACAGGCATTGGTGAGGCACATCCTGGTAGTGGTAACATAGGCATAAGGATAGTATAAGGAAGCGGGAATCTTAGGTTCCCTCTTTATTCCTTGAAGAAGGTTATCCAGCTCTACCCGTCGGATGCCCATTTGGGAGAGAAAATTCTGGACCAAGGGGAGATCCAGATAGAACCTCTGAAAATGGTCCCACATCTCCCGGGGTATCCTATCTTTGATATTGAGGAGACGGGGCCCTCTCTTCTGCTTGGATAAGAGTCGACCCAAAACTAAAGGGAATTCTGGATAATTCTCTCGGAGAAAGCTGAGCACCCCCCAATCATTAACTACTACTTCAGGTTTTTTCCAATCCTTTAGAACTTTCCAGAGCGGTGTTAAGTTCTTTAGCCCTTCATCAGTAACAAAAGGGGTGACCAGGGTAAAGGATAGCCTTTTCTGGCGGGCGAAGTTCAAGGCCTCTCTCAGTTCTGAAGAAGAAGGCAAGAGATATTGACAGAATTCCGGACCAAAGTAGAGCCGCTGATGCTGGGAAGTAATCAGGGATAGATTATCAAGATTAGAAATTAAGGCTGCTTTTTCCATAGTAATAACAGAGTTCTCCACAGGGAAAATGATAGCTCTGTCGGTATTTCTCCTTAACAAAATTAACAAAATCTTCTTGGGAAGGCTCATGGGAAAGAAAGTCTAAGGATGCTTTTAAAAACTTTACATCTTTCAATTTCTTAGAAGTAGGATTGCTCCTTCCTATAATCTTGATGCTATGCATACCTGCCTTCTGGAATTCATATAGCTGGCAAACCCCACAGGGATCGAGTCCGGAAAGGAGATTAAAGGTATTAGAGATACTCTTCTCCGCAGCACGTAGTTTCTCCTCATCGATTTTAGCAGATGAGGAGAAGGCCTTTACCTCATAATTCAGAAAACAGGCACCCACTGAGCCGAAAAGAGAGGAACGGGAGATGGAAGAGGATATTCGGGAAGGCAGTCTTCTTAAAACATTCAAGAGATAGTAGTCTAAGCCCAGGCTCTTGGGGATATTCCAGATGGGGCCCCATCTGACCTCATTAACTCCATGTTGAAAGGTGCAGAAGCCATCGATATTCTTGCAGCCCCGATTGAGAATAAAAGATTCCATCTCTATTCCTTTTGCCTTTTGAACTATCTCTACTATTTCTGGAACAGAGAAATGACGAGGGAGAATGATGCGGCTAGCCCCTAATTTCCGGTAAAATCTTATTGTCCAGGAGTTAAAGATAGTTCCTCCGGTGCTGATGTGGAGAGGGATTTTTATTCCTCTCTCTTTGATATAGAGGAGAAGCCCTAAATCAGCAACGATCAAGGCATCCACTCCAGTCTTTAACCCTTCCTCTAATTGTTTTTCCAGGGCCGGGTATTGAAGCTTGGTATAGAAGGCGTTCAGGGCAAGAATGACCGGGACATTATGAGAGTGGGCCAGGGCAACTACTTCTTTAAGTTCCTGGTGATCATTGAGATTGGAGGCCTTCCACTCCCTCCGATTGGGAGAGGCCACATTGGTATACTTCTTCTTCCAGGAAGCAGAAAGGACACCACAATAGAGTTCCTGGGCTCCAGCAACAATGAGGGATTCCACCTCACGGGGTTTATTTACTGGTGCTAAAATCTTCATTTAATCTCTTCTTATCTCTAAGGCAGTTGGCCCAGGCCCCCAGTTCCTGTTCCCCCAGATCTAGAGAGAGCTCTCCCTTTCCACAGTTAAGGGCTATCCGGGAATCGTACATATAGGGATCGCAGGCAGAGATGAAACCTAAGAGTAGATACTTGGAAGGTATGCAAGAAATATCGAATCCCGAGGTCAATAAAGACCTATGCATCAGGAAATCCTTGGCTAAGATGAGGGTGGAAGGCCTAAGAAGTTTAGGAAAGAGATTGGCAAATAAAATAGCCTTGGCTAATCTGCGACTTGCTTTAACATTCTCTTTATAGCTATCTAGTGCTTTTTCCATTTTGGCTAAGTTAAGGATACGGTGAATGTTTTGATAACCCCCTTCCCTTCTCACCAGAAGGTAGTGATGGATATAGAAACACTTCTTCAGGGAGGTTAAAGAGAGGAGGGTAAAGTAAAGCTTCTGGAATCGGAATATCTCTTCTCTGGTAATGGGTTCTTTACTCTCCCTGGTCTGCTCGGTTAAAAAATCTATAATCTCATCAGGCAAGAGGCAGACTTTATAATCGAAATCCCGGGCCTTTCCTAGCCAGCGGCAGCCCAAAAAGAATATCTCCCGCACAAAAGGATTAGCCACCCCATAGTCCAGAATTTTAATAATCTCTTTCTCATTATATCCCCGAAGAATGGTGGCCACTAAGTCCGTGCCGATATTCAGCCTCTTTAGGTTTTTCAGGGCCTTTAGCTTAATGGAAAGAAGTTTCTCTCCTCGAACCTTCAAATAAAACCGATCATCGAAGCCATCGAACTGAAAGTGAACCTCCCTTAAACCTGCATCCCATAATTTCTTCAGATAGGAGAAATCAGCGATTTTGATTCCATTGGTATGCAAAGCAGCCAGGTTGCCAGAATTGCGAATCATGCTTATGATCCGGGGAAGGTCTTTTCTCATGGTAGGCTCTGTCCCCATGAGATCGAATTTATATCCCCTCTTCCCCTGAATGAAGGCTTTTAGCCTCTCTAAGGGATAATCAATAGTGGGGTTCTCATTGGCCGAGGCCAAGCAGATGGAGCAATTGAGGTTACATCTCTCGGTCAGTCTGAGAATGTAGTCGCGCTGGGGTAGTCTTTCTTTGATTAAGGAGAAGTAGAAGTCATTCAGTTCCCGGTAGTACCAGGGGTGTTGAGAGAGAAAGACCCGGAATCTACCGTGCTGGGGACACTCCTTGACCATATAAATCTTCCCCTCTTCTTCAATGATATTAGCCGGGACCCTCTGGATGCATTGGGGACAGAAGCTTTCCGTCTTCCTGATTAGCCTATTCATCTGCTTGTCCTATGGAAAGCCCTTAGCCATTGATAGACCACCTTGGGATTAAGAGCGAAGAGATAGTTGTACTCTGTGAAACAACTGGCGGCGCAGGCCTCACAGGGGATATTCTCTAAGGCCAGGAAGGCGTTTCTAAAACCAACCTCTAAGAAGTTTAAGGCGGGAGATTCCTCTATTAAAAGGGAGCAGCGATAAACCCTACCATCGGTATCAACATTGCAGTAGAGTTTGCCCGCCAAGCAGGGTAGGCCGTAATTCCTATCCCGGGAAACCGGTCTCTGATAATCCGGCCAACGAAGGAGGTATTTCAGGTAGTTGGTGGAGGAAGCGACTCGCGCTCCTTCTCTTTTTAGGTGGAGTATCTTTCGGATGGCCTTCTGTAAATCCCCAGGGGAAGGGGATAATTCTTTAAGATTGCGGCCCAATTTTTCATTATGATGGAGGATTTGGAAGGTGCTCATCAGACCATATCTCTCGGCTGTCTTTAAAATGAAATTAATGGCTCCCAGATTATACTTGGTGAGGACGGTGATGGTCCAAGTATTGAGGTGCTGAGAGGCCACTTCTATCCCCTCCATGGCTTTAGAAAAACTCCCCTTCCCCCGATTGGCCTCATGGGCTATGCGGTCCCCGTCTAAGCCAATCACGATATGACCTAAGTTCTTCAGGCTCTCCATCTTCTCCGGAATCAGGAAGCCATTGGAATCCAGGGTGACATATAATCCTTTACCCGAAGCATAATCGATAATCTGCCTAATATCATCCCTTAATAAGGGTTCCCCGCCCCAGAGCCCTAATCTCTGGGTCCCGGCCTGGACCATCTGGTCAATGAGGCTGAATATTTGGTCCATGGATAGCTCCTTCTGTCTTCGCTGAGGAAACCGGCAGTATGAACAGTGGGCTGGACAGCGATTGGTCACAGAGAGCATAACATTGAGGGGCTTTCTTTTTTTAAAAAGCCGGTAGGCTAAGGCCCCCCAACCCATCTGGAATTTATTCTTCCATCTCATCCTTTATCACCCGATTTAGCCCGGATGACTTGAGAAGCCACCCGAGAGGCCATCTCGATACATTCATCCATGTTATTATACCAGAAACTTCCTGAACGACCAGCAATGACTAAGTTGCTTATTCGGGAAAGGTCTTTCTTTATCTGGGTCAATCTTTGGGGATAATCAATACGATAGATGGGATAGGCCTCAGGAATCCTTTGATAATGGAAACCCATTATCTCCTCCTTCCTCCCTATTAGACCTACCTTCATGAGATCAGCAAGTACTCTATCCTTTAAACCCCGATAATTTTGCCAATAATCGTCTCCCTTCTGACATAGGATTTCCAAGCAGAGGCCTGATTGGCCGGAAGGGGCAGCTGATTCATTGAAGAGGGATGGTTGGCTCACCCGACTAAATATGACCTTAGGGTCTCCATAATAGCACCATTGATAAGGAAGGAGAGGAGGATGGTTTACCTCCAAAAGATAGAGTAGAAGAGCTCTATATTCTAGACCTCTGGACGGGATTTGTAGCAATGAACAGAGGCTGGTGAGGGGGGCGGTCCAGATCACCCTTTCCACTGGCCATCTTTTTCCTTGAATAGAAACGGTCTTTATTCTTTCTTTAGATATCTTGAATTTTTCCAGAGGATGAGAGACCAATATTTCTCCTTCCAAATCTTTGATCTTCTCGGCCAAAATTTCGCAGAAGGAACCCATCATTCCTTTGGGATAGATGAATTTTAAAGAAGCAGCGGGAGGAAAAAGGGCCATTCTGATAAGCCCTATCAGACCTCGTGGGGCGACCTTTTCATTTATTACTGCCTTGATAATCCCCATCTGGGCCCAGGTAGCGTGTGTCTCTTCGGAAGGAATACCCAAGAATTTCTGGGTATAGTCTCTGAAAAAGACCTCATAGAGGGTGGAGCCATACTGGTGGAGAATATAATCTCTGAAACTTCTCTCCGGGCCTTTACCCTTAAACCTCTGAGTAATGACATCCCGTGCGGCTCTCAGGGTAATGGGAAGGGGGAGCTTAAAAAGAGCCTGGGGCTGGAGAGGCCAGGAGTAATAGCGATTGCCAAAATGAACTGCGGTTCGGCGCTCTAAAATTTTGCCTTCATCACCCAATACTTCTCGAATAAAAGCCAGGACCCTTTGATTATGGGTATAGAATCTATGGGGGCCGATGTCAAAGGTGAAATCTCCGTAGCGAAAACTCTTGGCCAGCCCGCCTACCCGCTTCTCCTTTTCCAGAACCAAGACCCTTATCCCGGCCTGGGCTAAGAGATAGGCTATGGTCAGACCAGTTATTCCGGCCCCTACGATCAACACCATAATTTAAACCCCTAAATCACAAGAATATCCTCGTTATGCTCGGAAAGACGCGATGCACATGAATTTGGGTGGGATCAGACGAATTTACTTCTAACATTTTATTCGTTTGCATCTGTTATCATTCTAATTTCTTCTCGCTTCTGCCTATCTTGCCTCTTTGCTGTCCCATTCTTAGTATGCGATCGTTTACTCCATTTGGGTAATCTATTTAAACTCTGCCTTAGGAGTTTGACACATTCCTTAAAGAGGCGGTGGGCTTCCTTCTCTCGAAAGCCTTTAGGCAGGAGCTCATCCGGCAATTGAGGATCACTTAATAGGATGCTGGATAGTTCTTCTCTCATCGCCCGTTCGAGTTTAAATAATTCCGAATCTTCGCTATGGTTAGGGTCTTCTTTGAATTTGGAGAGTCGAGGTCGATATCTCTCTATAAACTGAATATATCTTCTGCTCAATCCTTCCAAATCCCAGATCTGGGAGGCAAATAAAGAGGGCTCCTTTGGACTGAGGAGCTGAGAGCGAAAGAGCTCTACATACTTCTCCAGATGGTAGTGATTGACTATTTTTCTTACCTCTTTGGTATGCTCATAAGGAGAAATCCAGAGACTGCGTTGCAACTTCCCAAGCCCAAGTATTAGCAATTTTTTCCTCAATAGGTTCCGGGAAGTCTTTTGAGTTTCTGGAATATCAAAACTTACCAGATACCACCTTCCATCCCAATTTCTACTCTTTCTTTTTAAACTAAAGCCTGACCGATTAATCTTTTCCTTTCCCCTTTGGGTTATTTGCAAGAGGACCCGACCTTCCCGTTCTGTTCTTTCAATCTCTCCCCTATCCTCAAGGCGCTTGAGAGCAGACTGGGTAGCCCTGCGGCTCTTCTCAAGTTCTCTCATAAGGAATCCGGTGGGAAGACAAACGAAGTAAGCAAAATCGTTCAGGAATTCCAAGATAATCTTACCCGTAGGAGCCATTCTCTTTCTCCTTATATTATCACTCATTTAGGGTAAACGATCGTCCACTGAATTTGTGCTTAAAAAGATCATTTACCCATTTTCAGTATGCGATCGTTCACTAGAATTGTGTTTGAAAGAATTTGAAGGAGTAAATTATGCACACTTTAGGTATGCGATCGTTCACTAGAATTGTGTTTGAAAGAATTTGGAGGAATAGATTATACACACTTTAGGTGGACGATCGTTCATTAATTTGAGGAATTTCAATGATGGATGCTACTTGCTTGGCTCATTTCTGAGCGGAGCGAAGAAACAAGGTTCTTGGGCGAAAGTGAAAGGCTTTCTTATTTTCGAACGAAGTGAGAAAAGAGACAACTTGCTTGGCTCATTTTCGAACGAAGTGAGAAAAGAGACAACTTGCTTGGCTCATTTTCGAACGAAGTGAGAAAAGAGACAACTTGCTTGGCTCATTTTCGAACAGGGTGAGAAAACAAGGTTCTGCGAAGCAGGTTCTTATTTGGAGAATTGGGCGGCCAGCTTAGGAATGATCGCTGATTAACCGCCGGGCTTTGAGAATAAGGCAGCGACATGCCTCTTGACACTATAGCCTAAGGTAGAATCGTAGATGATTCCCCAGGAGGAGATGCTTCTCGATCTCATCAAGGTAAGCCTCACTCCGTTCGGCAGAAAGGGATGCAAACAGATGTAAGCGGATTCATACGGATTTACTCCTAGGTGCCCTATCCGTTTGCATCTGTTATAATTTGTTTGAATCCATTTTCCTGTAATTTTGAAATCCCGATGCTTCAAGGTATCTCTGCATTGTCTTGTGCTTTTGGCTGTGGACATCCTTAATTCCGTCAAACCTTCCCTCTACTCTATTAGTGGTATTACCATTGCAATGCGGTTGTTGGATTTAGCCTTTATTCTTCCTTCTTTTAGTCTGCGGACTATGATGTCGTCAAGCCAACCTTTTGTTGTTTAAGATACTACTTTCCATATAGAATTAAATTAGAATCTAATACGTTGTATTAAAAAATGTATTAATCTCATTCTTATTAATCAATGAGCCATCCATAATCACAAAGTTCCAGTATTCTGTTGTGGCGAGCCCTGATTTAAGAGCCATCTAAAAGCCTCCTGTATAGCAGCGAAGATAATCCAAGAGACAGGTAGTAGTCGCCGGCCGTTGCGAATCCAAAAGCGTAAAATAAATATCTGAGTCAGAACTGGAGTATTGGAGATAAGAAGACATTCTTAAAATACCATCTACATAGACCTTGCCGTAATTGCCTTTTATAGTTATTCTATAAATATGGAAAGCATCCCTTGTATTCATATAGTAAAGTTGTGTAGCCGAGGTGCCGTGGAGGGATACTTTACTGGAATCAATCCCAAAGCAAACGCGTTTAACACCATCATGAAAATAGAAGTATAGACGGTACGTCCCTGAGTAATATTTTGCCCTTATTTCGATTATATTGCCATTAGCATTAGAACCCAAAATATTTGGGAGAGCGTAAGTAAGTCCAAAACCTGGAACGCGTGTGACAGTTAATATTCCATTGCTTACGGAGCAGTTACTCTCATCACCACCTAGTGTCCACACAGGGTCTGCTGCAGTGGGCAATTCATTTGCTTCATACATTACTGTCCAATGAAAGAGAACATTTTCTACCTTTATAAGGACTCCTTCAGATACTTTGGTGTTACCTGCTTGGTCGAAAGCTTTGGCATAGATAATATATTCGCCATCAGGAAATAGAGGATCGCCATATTCATCAAGAGCTGTAGTATCCCAATCTACCTGATAATTGCCTTGAATAAATCTATCTTTATTGTCAAAGCCTATCCTTATTCCTGTTCCTTCCCAGTTATCCGGAGTATCATCTGGATATCCTGCCCAGAACTCTACCATAGTTATTCCTGAACCCTTAAGCCAATCAGAGGCAAAGGCTTTTGGCGTATAGGTACCACTTATGGTTTTCATTTCTTCGTTAGGGTCTGGATCGGTTATTCTTACTTCTTTAACCTCTGCACTTTCTCGCTTTTCTAAGAAACTCCTTTGTAGTGCTGGAGTAAGAGTAAACCAAGCATCATCTGGTACTATGTCAACTCTCGCTTGCTCATAACAATATTCTACTAAGCCATCGCAGCGAAAAGTTTTGCCTGGGTTTTTATATCCCCAGAAGAAACGATACTTGGCTCCCAACTCTTCCTGTCTCTTAGCAATATTTACAATCTTTCGACGTTGAAAACAACTAAGTGAGGGTTCATATCTAACATCCCAGAAATCGCCCATTTCGTGGAATGCACGAAAAGTGATTTCGTGAACTCCCGGCTCAACAGAAAGGCCAAGAAGAATCTTCCAGACTTCCTCCGGCGCTGCATTAGATTCTAATACCCTATGCTGCTTCATATATGTATCCAAATCATCAGGATTATTAGGCTTTCCTGTTTCTCCATTTATATCCTTCCACTCCCGATAAAGACCAGCGTGTCCAATGAACCAGATGATGGGTATGTGCTTACCAAGATCACTATAGATGGCATCGCCTTTCTCGAAGTAATAACGCTCAGCAGCATAGGCATTGCCAAACATCATTAAAACCAAAAATGATACTATCAACGATAGCTTTAAAACCTTACTTGTTCTGAACATAATTCCTTCCTCCTTATCCGGATGCTTTTTAGAAAGCTCCGCCTTTATATTTAAATCTCTTTATTACAGTCTTTTCTGTTCCATCAGGGTTCATCATCATAAAATAATGGGGAGTTATAAAAAGAAGTCTCTGATACCAGGGAGGAAGCTTCATTGGGCAGGCAAAATAAAGGATCTTTTTGCCATCTGGTGTCCATTGGAGCCCCCAATACTCGTAGTCTTCTTCAATCGTTGTTAAACGAGTCTTATGGAGGTCAATATACTCTTTCCTGTACCCCTCCTTTCTTCCCCATCCCGGGGGTTTTGTCGAACGAGCCTTAAGATACCAAGATTCGAATTTATCTATCTCTACTACATAAATAACCTCTGTCCGTTCATCGGAACTTAGAATGTTCTCGTGCCCAATAAAGACCATCCTTTTTCCATCAGGGGAGGTTTTCGACGAATCATCAACCCTCTGCTCATGTAGAGCAGATTGTATCTTGCCTAAAGGCCACGAGGGTAGTTCAAAGAATGAAATAATTTGGCCGTGACGGTTAGAAACTACGGCTAATTTTTCATTCTTTCCATCCGCATCGATAATATAAACACCACTTTGTGGCGACTCATCGTAGACAATATCGGCTTTAAAAGCAATCTTTCTGCCATCAGGAGACCAAGCGATAGGTTGAGCATAATCATCAGGTGAATAAAATGCGGCCTTTTTAGTCAAGAGTTTTTGTTCAGTTCCATCTATATTTGCAATCCACAGCCCATCTCGGTTATTATAGGCGACCTTGGTCCCATCTGGCGAGAGTGCGGGATTGCACATATCCTCTTTTATAGGTATGCGTTTAATCTCACCGGTGGATAGGTTCAACAGGAAAGAATGACAATAGGCATCGCAAAACACAATTTTCCCTTTGAGTCCCATGCCTCGAAGGTCAAGCACACTTTCACAACCGGTTAAAGAAAGAAGGAAGAGAATAAGGATAAGAAATATTATCCGCTTCGACATTGTCTGATTAATCTCCTTCTCTTTAATGCCTTACTCTTGATACTCTTCTCCGGTTAAGGTTTTATAAGCTTCCTTTAGTTCGGTTTTTATAAATTCATCAGTTACTCTTTCAATGGCCATTCTTATTGGTTCTGCTGCTCGCTGGTCTTTAATCTTAGCCAGGGCAGAGCCAGATTCCATCACTAAATACTCGTCTTCATTTTCTAGGAAAGCTATTAAAGGCTCTACTGCTCTTGGGTCACCTATCTCTCCTAAAGATTCTATAGCACGAATCTGTTTTTCAGTAGTTCCGGTTTGAAGGATATTCAATAAGGGGTCTACTGCTCTATTATCCTTTAAGAATCCTAAGGCAAGGATTGCAGCGCAAGCAATGGTTTCACTCTCATCGTTCAAAAGATCCATCAAAGGCTCTATGGCTCTTGGGTCATTTAATAGTCCCAGAGCCCGAATAACTCCAATCCTAACATCTGCGCTACTATCCGATAACTTCTCAATAAGAGGAGGCACAGCATCAGTATTACCTATATAACCCAGGCCAAGAGCAGCTGAAGTGCGTATCTGTTTACTCTCATCAGATAAGGATTGAATTAAAGCTTGAGTGGCAGCTCTGTCACCTATTTCACCTAAAGCGAATGCTACTTCAGCACGAACAAATTCTGTTTCAGTGCTACTCTGAAGGACCTCAATTAGTGGCCCCACAGCGCTACTATCTTTGATGGCCGCTAATATTTCAAGATACATTTTTCTAAGGATTTCGTTTTTGCTTGGGTCTTTGAAAGCAATCAGGAGTTTAGGGACCGCTGGCTTCCCTATTTCTTTTAGCGTCTCTGCTGCCATAGTTAAGTCTTCCCAGGAACCAGAAATAAGAGATCCTTCTATCTTGGCAATCTGTCTGGCTATGCTGGTAAATGTGAAGGTGACTATTTCGGAAGAGCCCTCGAGCATGGCTCGCTCTTCTGCTTGATAGGCAAAGGCCTGAAGGGTATGTTTATCATCTGGTAGGTCTGTTATATCTAATTTGAAGGTATGGGTTCCTTCTTTAATTTGAGCTGGATTATCGTGTGTGGCCACTGATTTCGCATCGAGTTTGAGTTTAATTGTTCTAACATTTCCCTTCCCTTTTTCTTTAGGACCAAAGTCAACTATTACATCAAGTGAGTCTTCATAGATTTTTGCTCCATTCTGTGGCGAGGTAATACTCACTCTCGGAGCTACTTTCGGATTTTTAGCCAAAGAGGTGCTCACCATGGATAAGATCAAGATTGAACATACCCCGAGCGTTAAAAAAAACGTTCCTAATTTTTTATGCTTCTTCATTCTTCAGCCTCCTTAAAATTTTGTTTTGATTGACATTTTTAAATATATCACAAGATTGTTTATTTATCGAGTGTTTTTTTACCTTTTAATACAATTCCTGCCAGTTGGTGATGGTGATTTTGGTTTCTCCTTTTTATTTGATTCATCAAGAGAAGAAAAAGTATCTTTTTGTACATCTTGAGTGATGTTATTTCACCCGGAGTTTTTTAATTTTTTCATTCCTCTTATTTTACTCTTTGGAGAATTGGGCGGCCAACTTAGGAATGATCGCTGATTAACCGCCGGGCTTTGAGAATAAGGCAGCGACATGCCTCTTGACACTATAGCCTAAGGTAGAATCGTAGATGATCCCCCAGGAAGAGACATATTTGGAGTAATCTCCTCCCCCAGTATAAATGAGAGAAAAGGAACCTTCTCCAAGTTCTCGAATGGTGTAATGGTCATCAAATGTTATCCAATCATTATCTGTATCGCCCAGGGAGTATTGGGCGTATTGGAGGCCGGCATCGGCAAGATAGAGGGCGACAGTGGATTGTTTCTCCCGGACGGAGGTATTGGTCTCAGAGGCCATCATCATGGTGAAGACCATTCCCAGCATCATGATGACAATCAGGATGAATAGAGCCATCACTAAAGCGACGCCACTCTCTTTTTTCTGGGGCATAGAACCTCCGAAATTTAGGGTTAAGGGTTAAGGATTAAGGGTTAAGGTTATTGAGTATAGGGATAGTTTCTGGGCTGAACGGTGGACCTCAGGTGTACTACATCCTCCTCTCCGGTAGCCCCTCTTTTTAGTTTAGCTTCTATTTCAATCATCCAGATGCTGTTGTATGAGCCTGCTTCAGGAGTGAATGAATTGATAGTGTTATCAGCCCACTTAGAATAATAATAAAGAGAAAAACTATCCATATATTTGGCCATTTCTTTTCCTCCTACACCTTCCTCATTACGATATAGGATGTGTTGAGCAGAATCATAATAATAAGAGACATCCTTCAGGGTAGTAGTGTCTAAGAGATAGGCGCTGAAATTTATACTGGTAGCATCTGCAGCTTCCATCCAAGTGGCTTCTCTGGCTTCCCTGGTTAGTCTATCCATGGCCACTCGGGCCTGGGCGATGATGTCTGTTCTTTCCTTCCCTCCTCGCCAGACATCTAAACCACCCTTGAGAATGCCATATAAAGCCATAGCGATCATACCAAGAATGGCTAAGGCAACCAGAATTTCAATGAGGGTAAGCCCCGTTGGAGATCCTTGCCAGAGGCAAGGCATCCGTCCCCTTCGGGGTCGGATTATCTCCAACGGGGTAAATCCTCTCTTCTTCATTTATGGTACTCCTGTGATTAGTAGACTGATAATGTTTTTAGGCCGTATAGAGAGACGGTAGCGATATCAGAATGCTCAACATAGACAATAATCCTTTTACAAGGGGTATTGGCCCCTGTTCCCATAGGGGTCTGGAGATCATAGGCACTGACAAAGGCCACAGAGACGCTGCGTGTGAAGTCGGCATAGGCAGTCCCTACGCTGCTGCCCATAACATCTAGAGGAGGTATTTTATTCTTCCAATCAGAGTAATCATCGACATCGTCATATTCAGATCTATAGTTTTCTTCATGCCCAAAAGTGGCACTTTGTGTTTGAGGATCCCAGAACTCCTTGCCCATTATCTCGTCCATCAGGTCCTGGGCTAAGTTTGTGGCCTGGGTTCTCACCTGGTTGGCGATAACCCCATCCATACCCACAGTGAACATGGTGATGAGCATGGCGATCCCCATTGATAGAATGACTAAAGCAATCAAAATCTCGATTAAAGTAAAACCTTTCCTCTTTTTTAACATATCTTTCCTACCAAATACTCACTGCCCCAGTCTCTGCGGCTATTCCAATATACAATTGATTTGAGCCCTTTTGAATCAGGACATTTCTGCTGCTTGTTAAGTCACCTCCGCTATCTGAGGGTTTGCCCAGAGCATTAAAAGTCACATAATGTTCACCAAAGGTGGTGTCCTCTATGGTAACGCCCTTCAATTGCTCATCATCATCAAAGTCGATATTTAGATTCGTGCCCCGTTTGAGAGGATTCTCTACAACTGTTCCCGTTTCCTCATTGTAAACGCTATAACGGTTCTCTGATGGAATAAAGTCTACAGTATGATCCTCATGCTGGGCGATGGCGCGGCTCTGGGCTAATCTTATGTGATTGGCAATCTGTTCGGCGGCCGCGTCCACCTTGAAGCTGTCCGCCTGGCGGAAGAGGCGAGGAGCAAAGACCGCAGCTAAGATGCCGATCAATAAGATAACAATGACCAGTTCAATGAAAGTAAAGCCTCTTGACATAAAACCTCCAAGTATAGGGGTAAGGGTTAGGGGTTAGCCATTCTGGTCAGGGCTTCTTTTGCCGGAAGAAAATTGGGTCGCATCTTTAAGAGATATTTATATTCTGCTTTTGCTTCTTTTATTCTGCCTCCCCTTTCATAAAGACTAGCCAGTTGGAAGTGGGCCAGGGTATAATCGAACTTCAGGAGGGCCCCCTCATAACCACAGGATATCTTAGGAAAGAGATTCCGTTGCTCAATCTCAATAATTTTCTCATACTCTGAGAGTGCTCTGTTATATAAGCCTTTCTTAGAATAGAGGAGGGCAAGGTTATAGTGGGGTTCTACATAGTTCGGCTCATAATAGACCGCTCTTTCAAACTTCTCAATGGCTTTATCATCCCAACCCATTTTAGCATAGATGACCCCTAAAGCGCAAGAAGAAAATGGGAAGGTGGGATCAATCCTTAGAGATTCTTTGAACTGAGTGATGGATTTATTCATCAGGAGCCTATTTCTTCCCTGAGAGGCAAGCCAGTAGATAACCCCTAAATCTCTTCTATAATGACTATTCTCAGGGTTCAAAAGGACCATCTCCTCATATTCCCCAGTGGCCTTCTCAAGCCAGAATTCTCTTTTTTCTTTAGCGATGAGAGCAAGGTGGCGATATAAGTCTCCCAGGTTCTTGTGATAGCGGTCGTTGGTGGGCTCTAACTTCTGAGCGATGAGATAGGAGGATATCGCTTGATCGAAGGTCTTCTTCTTCTGATAATCGATTCCTTTTTTATAATGCCTATGGGCTATCAAGGGAAGGGTTGCCTGGGCAACGAGGAACAGGGTGAGGCAGATGATGAAACTGCCCCGGATGAGGGGGCTGTGGTAGAGATGAGAGAATAGAGAGGCTGCGGGATGTGGGATGTGGGATGTGGGATGGGTTAGGTCCGTTGACCCGTTGGCCCGTTGGCCCGTTAGCCGGTTGACCCGTTGACCCGTTGGCCTGTCTTTCGTCTTTGCTTGGAGTATGAGGAGGGCGGCGAAGTAGATGAAGAGTATGTCTGTGGCTGGGGGGCGAAGGACGAAGTCGACAAAACTGTGAAGGAGAAGGCCGCTAAGGCCGGATAGGAGGCCGATGGTCAGATAGGGCTGAAAGTTGGCCGGTTGGCCGGTTGGCCGGTTTGCCGGTTGGTCAATTTGCCCGGTCCCAACATCTGTTGGGGTATTCGCCGGTTCTTTTAACTGGGTAACTGGGTAACGGGGTAACTGGGTAACTTTTGTTAGGGTTCGGAGGCCGGTGCGGAAGATGAGGGTTATTATCCATAAGAAGATGACCAGGCTGGGGAGACCAGTCTCGGCTGCTATCTGAAGATATTCATTATGGGCAAAACGAGCAGAGAGGCCATAGCGGGCAATGGTTTCATTGGTTAAGGGTATAGGAATCTTATGCCCCTTAAATATTATACCATAGGTTCCCATCCCGGTGCCAAGGAAGGGATAGTCTCTGATGATTCTTAGTGTCCTCCCCCAGATCTGAAGTCTGTCAATGATGAATTTATTGGCCGGGGTTCTCTGAAAGGTGAACCCTCGCTCCTCTTTGAGGGGCGGGGTAAAGAAGCGGGTTGAGATGGGTTCCCCCAGGGAGACGTCGCTCGGTTCCTGGACAGTGACTTGGGCAGTAGAGTAGGGTTTGAGCTCTGTCAAAAATTGGGTGGTCTTCTTCAATGGTTGGGGCTTCAGAATTATCTGGATAGTAACAAGGGAGGCAGTAATGACGAGAAGTATTCCCAATAGAGAGAAGAGGCGTCTTTTCCTTTCTAAAATTCTCTTTCTTGCCAGGAGGATGAAGATGACTACGGAACCCACAAAGGCCAGGTATCCTCCCCGGGAATGGGTGGCGAGTAGAGAGATAAAGGCTAAGGATGCGGTGATGAAGGCGAGGCGGGAGAGCCACTTTGAGGAAGACCAGAGGGCAAGGGCAAAGGCTAAGGGGATGATGAGGAGGAGATAGCCGGCCAGGGAATTGGGATTGGGAGGAAAAGTGGAAGCAATTTCAGTCAAATTTGGCCAGTGGGAGAAGTATTGATAGACTCCGTAACCGGCTACGATGCTTCCCACACCAAGAATAGCAGAAATGGCAACCGGGAAATGATACTTTTTCCTAAGATTATTGACCAAGAGAAAATAGAGAAGAATAAAGGCCGCTACTTTATATAATTCAGAGAGGCTCGCTCCCTTATTTACAGAAAAAATGGTGGAAAGTAAGGCAAGGAAGAGGAAGAGCACCAGGGGAAGGTTTAAAGGGGTCTTGATGAATTTTACACCCCTCTCCCAGTTCATCCTGAGAAACCAGAGACAGGTTAGAAATAGGATGAGGATATAGGTAGCGGTAAGGGTCGGGATTTGCTTTGTTGCCCGAATAAGAGGGGTATAGATGAGGATGGCTAAGAGGCCAAGCTCCGTTATCCTAGCAAAAGTCTTCCTCGCCATATTCTTTATCTAGGCTTCTCTTTCTTAAGCGTCCGAAGGTATTGTCGGGCTGTCCTATAGTTGGGGTCGGTTCTTGATACTTTCTTAAACTCGCTCCCGGCCTTCTCGTACTCACCTTTTTTGTAATAGGCCAGGCCCATATTACAGTGGACGCCGAGGAAATCGGAATCCAATTTCAGTGCTTCCTCGAATTCCTTGAGCGCCTCATCATAACGGCCCTGCTCACCATAGGTCGCCCCCAGGTTATTGTGGGGGCTGGGAAAGTGGGGATCGAGTGTTATGGCCTTTTCGAAGTTCTGGATGGCCTCCCCAAACCGCCCCTTCTTGGCATAAACAACCCCCAGATTGTCATAGGCTGAGGTAAAATCAGGATTGATCTCTATGGCTCGCTCATAAGACTCTATCGCCTGGTCGTACATCTCATATTCCTGGAACATAAGCCCCAAGTTATAGTGGACTTCCATTGTATACCAGCCTGCCTGACTAGCCTTCTTCGCCTCTTCCATCATTTGTTTAAAATCTTTTTCCATCCCGTAGTGTTGGGCTAAGGAATGGTGATAGATGGCTACTATCTCGTTACTCTCTATATCCTTGAAGACTTTCTCATCGTCTACCCCCCGCAGGGTATAGCGACTATAATAATCCGGCTCTTTCCTGAGAGGACTTCCCTTTTTCACCAAACGATAGACCAGTCCGCTGACCCTCAATTCGTAATCCGGGATTTGGGATATATCCTTTCTCGTCCCATAGTAGACCGGCCGGAGGGTGGTGGTCGCTATCTCCCTCTCCACCCTGTTCTTCTGGGCTACCCACTCCTTCTTGGTCCACTTCTTATCTGTTCTATAAAAGCCGTAGATATCCTCGAAGAGGTTGCCCATGCGATCGTAGACCGTGACATCCGGCCGTTTGTTCTCCACTAATTTCAGATAGGCCATAGAGAAGGCGATATTATCCCCATAAATAAAGAGGATGGCATCTCTATCTAAAGTATTTAAGATATTCATACCATAGTCATAGGCTAAGTAGTGGTGGCTGTGATCATTGAAAAAGTAGTTATTACGGAGGGGGAAGATGGGAAGGATGAGTATCAAGAGAGCGCTTAAGAAGCGATAGGTTCTGGGGTTGGCCCCCAACCTCTCACTATAGCCCTTCCCCTTAACCCAGAGACACTCTATTCCATAACCAATCCATAGAGTAAGAACAATAAAGGAGGGAATAAAACGGATGGGAAAGTCATCAGGTACATCCTTTAATTTACCTACAGCGGCATAAGCCAATCCAAGAAATAGAAATATTACTAAAGTAATCACAAACCAGCGCCTATTATTTTTGAACATTCTCACCGCACCTAGCAAGCCTAACCAGCTAATATATACTGGTATTTCTCTTGACCATATCTTAAAGTATGTCCCGATAGAATTTAAAGAAGTTTGAATAATATTTTTTGACAATACGAATCCATAATTCAACGGTCCGGGAACTATGGAGGTACTACTTTTAATATATTGCCTGCGCATAATATGGGCTAAGAAACGCTCCCAAGTCTGGGGGTTCCCCCAATCGATGGGTGGATTGGCCAGGGAGCGTAAGGGAAGATAGAGATAAACGATTAAGCCTAATAAGAAAAAAAGAAACATAATGGTTAATTGCTTAACTTCTCTAATCATTCTCCAATTAACCAAGAGTACCCAGAAGATAAATACTGGAGCCAGATACAACAGAGATAGATGAATGGTCAAACTCAAACCATAGATGAGACAAGCTCCATAGAGGTATTTGCTTTCCTGCTTCTCCTGCCACAATAATAGCAGGAAAATGGCAATAAGCATGAACAAAATGAGTAAGGTATATACTTCAGCAATAACCGCTATTGACCAAAAACATTTGCTAAAGGCTACAAGTAATGCCGTAACTATAGCAGGAATGATAATGTTAGAGGTTTTCCTCATTATCAGGTAAACCAGGACCACGGCACAGGAAGCAAAGAAGGCACTGGAGAGATTAACCCGCCAGGCGATGTTCCCTATGGGGATGAGGGTGAATAGTCGAGCGAGGAGGCACCAGAGGGGAAAGCCCGGGGGATGGGGGATGCCCAAAAGATAGGCGCTAGCGATGAGTTCCCCGCTATCCGCAACATAAAGAGTAGGACAGAGGGTCTTGAGATAGATTGCGAATGAGATAGAGAATATTAGAAGAGATATCCAGATATCTTTTCTTCTCAAATCTTCCATATCCTTTATCTAGGCTTCTCTTTCTTAAGCGTCCGAAGGTAGTGTCGGGATACCCTATAGTGGGGGTCGGTTCTTGATACCTTCTTAAACTCGTGCCGGGCCATCTCCCAATCACCCTTTTTGTAATAGGCCAGTCCCATATTACAGTAGACGCCCATGAAATCGGAATCGAGTTTCAGTACTTTCTCGAATTCCTTGAGCGCTTTATCATAACGGCCCTGCTCGCCATAGGTCGCCCCCAGGTTATTGTGGGGGCTGGGAAAGTCCGGATCAAGTGCTATGGCCTCTTCAAAGTTCTGGATGGCCTCTTCAAACCGCCCCTTCCTGGCATAGATGACCCCCAGATTGTTATAGGCTGAGGTAAAATCAGGATTGATCTCTATGGCCTTCTCATAGGCCTCTATGGCCTGGTCATATATTCTTTTTGCATCGTATATGAGGCCGAAGTTATAGTGAATTCCAGCGATATCCCATCTGGCCTCACCGGCCTTCTTGACCTCTGCTACCGCCCTCGCCAGGTCCTCCTCTTCAAAGTAATGTTGGGCTAAATGGTAATGGTACTCAGCCACTAGCTCTCGGGACATTTGATCCTTAAATATCGTCTCATCATCCACCCCCCGCAGGGTATAGCGACTATAATAATCCGGCTCCTCTCTGGAAGGTGCTCCCTTCTTTGCCACACAGTAGACTAACCCGATATGCTTCAGTTCATAGTCCGGCATAGGGAACATATCCCTTCTGGGAGAATAATAGACGGGTCGGGAGGTGGTGACCATTATCTCCCTCTCTATCCTATCCTTTCTCTTGAGCCATGTTTCACGTGTCAGGTCAGAAGGACGGATATCGCGGGTCTGATAGATATCCTCAAAGAGGTTTCCTGATCGGTCATAGATAGTAATATCGGGACGTTTATTCTCCACTAACTTGAGATAGGTCATGGAGAAGGAGATGTTGTCCCCATGCATGAATAGTATGGCGTCCTCGTCTAAAGTGGCCAGGACATTCATCCCATAGTCATAGGCCAGGAAGTGCCTACTGCGATCATTGAATGGGTAGTTGGTGAGGAGGGAGGAGATGGGAAGGGCGAGTATCAGGAGGCTGCTCAAGAAGGAGTAGTATCTGGAGTGAGCGGTCAATCTCCTGTTCCATTGAGCTCCCTTAATCAGGAGATACCTTATCCCATAGCCCACCCAGAGGGTGAAAAAGAAGAAAGAAGGAAGGGTGGAACCGAATTGTATCAAGAGGTTGACCACCACCCCGGTCAATAGATAGCTTGAGAGGGTAACAAAGAACCAGGCCCTCCTCTCTCTGAATAGGGCAATGAGACCTACAAAGGCAAGCCAGCTGATATAGGGAGGCATCTCCTGGTATAGCTGTCTCAGGCAGGGCGAGAGGCGGTGCAGAATCATGAGCCATTTCTGGGTAAGGAGGGTGATGGGAGCGAAGAGAAAGAGGGTCTCGCCACCCCCATACTGTTTGCCAACCACATGGGCCCAGAAGCGACTCAGGGTCTGGGGATTTCCCCAATCAATGGCTGGGTTGTGGAGGGACCTCAGGGGGAGGTAGAGATAGAGAAGCAAGCCCAGCAGGAGGAGAAAGAAACATAGGGTGAGGCGTCTAATGTCCTTTATGAGCCGCCAATCGGTAAAGAGGAGCCAGGGAATGAAGATGGGGAGAAAGACGAGCGTATGGCGATGTATCGCCAGGCTCAGGCCAAAGATGAGGGAGGCGAGATAGAGATAATTAAATTCTTTTTTTTCGCTCCAGAGGAGGAGGAGATAGAAGAGCACCGCCATGAGTAATAT
>JAUWXM010000040.1 GCA_030616365.1 bacterium
TAACGGTTCTGGAGGCGATACATCTCTTCCAGATCCTTCTCCAACTTTCTATTCACTCTCTCTAAGGTCTTCATTCTCTTGTGGCCAAAGGAGAGGAGCTGAAAGAAGATAAGAAGAAAAAGAAGACTTACTCCTCCGATACCGAGAAGCCTCTCCCTTTTGGCTAACCTTATCTTGGGTAGTTTAAACATTATTCCTTCCTGTGTTTCACAGTCATTCTGAACTCCACGCTTCTCCCTTCTCTATTCAGGCGAGCATCACTCACCTTAACTTCACTGAAATAGTCCGAGCCCTCCAGGGCCTTCTTGAAACGATCGACGAGAGAGAAGTCGGGAACGGAAGTCCTTCCCCTTATCCTCGTCTCACCCCAGTCGATGGAGAGGTCCTCCATGGTTATTCCCAAATCCTGGGGAGTGAGGGAGGAGAGCTCCCTGAGGATAGAGAGAGAAGAAAATTCTCTCGGTGAGAGGGCAAGGTCCTCTTCTCTCTTCTCTAAGCCATCTTTCATCTGGGTTAAGGGATGGACAATATTGGTAACTTCGGGAAAGGTCTTCTTGAAGACTAAGCGGATTTCCTCCTTTAACCTTTCACACCTTTTATTCCCAAGGTGAAGGTGGATATAGAAGTCCACTAGGCCTAAGAGAAGGATAGATATTAAAAGGATGGCCACGGGCTTAAGAAGAGGTCTGGCCTCCTCCAATCTCTTGATGAGGGGCTTCTCCTCCCGGATGAAGTCAAAGGCTATCCTAGTCCTGGCCCCTCCCCGCATGGCGATTCCCATGACCTGAGGGAGAAGGGATAAGGTCGTCTCCAAAGTGGCGCTATCCAGAGCATGAGAAATCTCTTTCAAAGAAGGAAGGAAGATCTCCTTTAGGCGAAAATAAAATGGTTTAGCAGGTGGTAATTTAAAAAAGGGATTGAAGAGAGAGGTTTCTATACTGAGGTTCTTCTGGAAGTATTCAACTATTCCAGGTAGGCGGGCACTTCCTCCCGTCAATAGGATCCTTTCTATTTTCTTATCTGGATAGAAAGCTAAGAAGGATGAGAAGGTATACTCTATTTCTTTCTTAATCTCATCTAGAACAGGCTCTATCGCCTTTAACTTCTCCTCATCGAGCCCTTCCCTCTTTAACTTCTTAGCTTCTTTGAAGTTTACCTCAAATCTCTCTGCCAAAGCCTGGCTGACGTCATCCCCGGCCTTAGAGATGCTGCGACTAAAGAAGAGTTTCCCCTCACTTATAATATCGATTATCGTCTGACTTGCTCCAAGATTAATTAGGGCGACGGTCTCTTTCTCCTCTTTCAGAGCATAGATATTGAAGAGGCTGGTGCTATCTAAGTCTACAACCTCTGGTCTGAGCCCCGCCTTATCCAAAATCTTAAGACGTCTCTCAACTACTCTCTTATTGATGGCAAAGGCTAAGACCAGGGTCCTGTCTGGAAGACGATCGTCTATAATGTAGAAGTCAATAATCGCCTCTTCCAGAGAAAATGGGAGATAGGGCTCCATTTCATACCTTATTACCTGGCGGATCCTCCTCGGACCCTTGAAGGGTAAGGAAAGCCTTTTAATTACAGAAGAGGAGGCGGGAAGAGAGGAAATTATCTTTTGTAAAGGAGCGGGGTGAATCTGGGAGAGGAGCTCGGCTATTGTCCGGGCAATAACTTCATCCCCTGCCTCGCCCTTTCCTTCCCTGGGAATCTCCTTCTCCCAGAAATTAAGAAGTCTCACTCCTCTTCTTGTTTTCATCAATCGAGCGACCTTTATGCTGCTTGTCCCGATATCGAGGCCCAGGGCCTCTCTTCCTTTCAGGAATCTTTTTACCTTTACTTCCTTTGTCTTAGCCAAAACCTTTTTTGCCAAAGGCCTTGACCTATCTCGAATAAAATGAGATGCCTTCTGGAAGACAGGAAGAAAAAAGCCTTTTACGCGAAGAAGACAGCCCTTTCCCTTATTCAGGATGTTGCCTACTTTTTCTTGGAAATTTTTGAAGACCATAAAGTTTCCTTACCCAATCCGCCAATACTGAATCTTGAGATTCTTACCTTGTCTCTGGAGGATAGTCTTTATTCTTCTTCTCGCCTCTCCTAAGGCCCCCTGAGAAGAGATAGAGAAGAAGTTGCTCTTTATGGTAATATGGAGACCAATCTCATTATAGAGTCTCTCGTCTATTCCGGGGATTTCTTTTAGGTCTGTAATCTTCTTAAAGAGGTGCTCCTTGCGATATACTACAATCTCCTGAGCAAGACTTTCATCGATATCTGGATGGAGGGATTGAAGAACAATACTCGGAGCGGTATTGATATTTATCTTGCCGTCTCCATAGACCGTAAGGTAGGAATCCAGAGCCTCCCTCTCCTTCTCTTTCCCATAGAAGACCTCATCATTGAAGCCCTTTAAAAGAAAGAGTTCATCCACCGTATCTAAAGGCCTATTTTTGCAAGGATAAGGTTTCTCCAATTCAGAATAATAATCATCCTCTGCCCCAAAATCTCTTTCTTCATCGTCTTTATCAAGCCAGTCGTAGACTACATCGACAAGCTCCCTATCGATCTCAAGGACCTCAAAGAGTCTTTCTAATACTGCTTTCTTCTTTTCATCGATCTTTCCCCCTTTAACGAGAAGGGAGTTAATATTTATTTTACCACACTCGTCCTCAATTTGGAAAATGACTGCTCCTTCTTCCATAGCAACCAGTGGCTTGGCTAAGGCCCAATCCTCATCTAAGGAGTCATAACTTAAATCATCATCCCTTAAAAGAAGATAGGCGAAATTTACTCCGGATTTAGCTAGATAATAGGCCTTCAGGCTATCCCGATAATTCCCTGAGATCTCTGTTTCTACCCTCATAAGGTAATTGAACTCCAGAACCAAAACTGCCAGGATAGTAACAACTACCAGGGTGAGGACCAAGGCCATCCCCTTCTCCCTTTCTCCCTGTCTCCGTTTCATAACCCACTCTCATTTCATTTTTTTATTATCTCACTCTTGCCTAAAGGGATAAAAGCCATCGTGGAAAATTCCTTGTCGGGGAATTTCAAAGTAATCTTAACCGCCTGGGGCAGTCCTTTTTCTTCTTTGCTATCCCACTCATCACGCCACTCCTCCCCATCATAGTATTTAAACTCTATACCCTCTAAGCCTTCCATCAGCTTCTCTTTCTCTCCTCCCTCAAGGATGTCATCATCTGGCGTCCTATCCTCTCTGCGCCATAGAAAGAGGCTCTCTCTCCGAGCCAAGAGGCTCTCTGAGCCGGAGGCTCCCTCTTCAGCCGCTCCTGTAAAATAGCTGACCTCTACCAGATCATACTCCTTGCTATTCTTGAATATTCTCTCATGAGAAGAGGAGATGAAGTCTACTTTCCCTTCCTCGCCCACAAATTTCAGATGCCCATCACTGGAAATAAAGGAAGAAGTGAGTTCGTCATTCATCCTGTTCAAAGTGAGCCTTATCATGGAGAAGGCCTCCATCTTCTCCCGGGTATAGTTCATGGTATCAATACTTGAGGCATATGAACCATAGATAATGGTGAGGATAAGACTAACGATGGCCACGGCAATGAGAATCTCTATCAGGGTAAATCCTTTACTCACTTTCTCCGTTTCTCCCTTTTTCTGTTTCATTCTACTCATGTTTGGCAAGGTAGGTGACCACTTCCAGATTCTTCTCGTCCCAGGAGATGGTCAAGGTCACCTTCCTTAACTCCTCCATGGGAGTCTCAGCCACTATCTCTTTCCAGGTGAAACGGGGTCTCCAACCCAGAAGGGTCTCTGACCCGGAGGGATACTCCTCCCCAAAGTCTCCTTCTTTCTCTCCAATTTCAGGAAATCCCTCCATCTCTATTTCAGCCATCTTTTCCTGAGCAAATAAGGTAGCTAAAGAAAAGTCCTGGGACTCATTGGCCATACTTACCCCCAGGCCATAGGAATGGAGGATAACTACTAAGGCAATAGCGATAATGGCTATGGCAATCATCACCTCAATCAGGGTAAAGCCGTTATTCTTCTTCTTCCACATATCCTTCATAGACCGTAACCTGGCCCATGGTCCCCTTGACTAATAGGGTTTGGACCTCTTCCTTTTCATTCTGAAGATGGATGATGGATTTTGTGACATAGCCTTTGGGGGAAAAGAGGGTAAGGGTCTGGCCACTATTTATCTTTCCCTCTGGAGTGATGATATCCAGGAATTTGATTCCTTCCGGAAGGGCCTCCCTCCTTCCCAAGACGGTCTTCAACTCCTCGAACTCTCCCTCTTCGTTCTCCTCCTCTATCCAGTATTCATTCTCATTTAAGTCATAACAGAGACGCAAGCGTTTTCCTGTAGTTGCCGAGCGATCATGAAGATAACGGATGGTTCCCACTAAACGGCGAGCAGTGCTCTTCAGATAGCCTCTAGAGAAGAAAGCCTCCATCCTGGGAAAGGTAATGGTTAAGACCGCCGCCAAGACAACCAGAACGATGATTAGCTCAATCAGAGTAAAACCACAAGCCCCAAGCCTCAAGCCGCAAGCTTCTTTGTGACCTGTAGCCTGAAGCCTGTAGCCTTTACCTTTCCAGTGCCCAGCTCTGGATATCGGCATCATTCCCTTCTCCACCTTCCACTCCATCTGCACCATAGGAGACGATATCGTACTCCTTATTATGCACCCCAGGTGAGATGTAGATATAGGGGGTTTCCCAGGGATCCAGGGGAATCTTCTTAGCTTCTAAGTAGCCCCCTTCCTTCCAGTTCTTCGGTATTTTCCCGGTAGTGGGCTTCTCAACTAATGCTTTTAGACCCTGCTCTGTAGAGGGATAGAAACCGTTATCCAGTTTAAAGAGTTTCAAGGCCCCTTCGAAGTTCTTAATCTGGACGATGGCTGTGGTTTTCTCAGCCTTTTCCAACCTGTCCATGATTCTAGGGGTCACAATGGTAGCCAATAGAGCCAGGATGACGATGACGATCATCAATTCAATAAGAGTGAAACCCGCCTCTTTTCTTCTCTTCATCATAAAACCCTCCTTCTTCCGCTCTTAACGGATGGCTTGGCTCATCTGGAAAATGGGTAATAAAATAGCCAGAACGATGAAACCAACTACAAGTCCCATTAAGAGTATGAGAATGGGTTCTAAGAGAGCAGTCAGGGTGCTGACCGTGGCCTCCACTTCACTATCATAGGTATCTGCTGCCTTATAGAGCAAGTCCTCTAAATTCCCGCTCTTCTCTCCAGCGGCGATCATCCTTATCACAATGGAAGGGAAGACCTTGCTTCTGGTCAGGGGAGCGGCCAGGCTCTCTCCCCTTCTTACGCTCTCTCCCGCCTCTCCAATGGCCTCAGCAATTACCCGATTGCCCACAATATTTTTAACAATCTCTAAGGAACTCAAGAGGGGAACCCCGCCGGCCAGAAGAGTGGCTAAGGTTCGGGAGAACCTGACCAGGGCAATCCTCTGGCTCAGAGGTCCCAAGAGAGGAACTCTCAGCCTCAAGCGATCATAGACCATCCTTCCTCTCTCTGCCTTGATATACCCCTTCACCCCAAAAATAAGAGCAATGACCATTAGTAGGAAAAGCCACCAGTACCCTTTAAAGAAGTTGCCCAAAGCGATGAGAAGAATGGTAGGCCAGGGGAGGGAGGCCTGGAAAGTGGTGAAGAGGCTGGTTACCCGAGGAATGACGAAGGTGAAGAGAAAGGATAAAACCAGAATGCCGATGGCCACAATGAAGAGGGGATAGGCTAGAGCAGCCCTTATTCTATTTTCTAAGTGTAGTCGCTTCTCATGGTAATCCGCTAATCTTTCCAGAACAAGTTCTAATGCTCCAGCACTCTCACCAGCTCCAACCATATTGACATAGAGGCCAGAGAAGATCTTAGGATGCTGGCTGAGAGCACTAGAGAAGGTGGAACCTGACTTCACCCTTTCGCGAACATCGACCAAGGCCTTCTTTAGAGTCTGATTCTCTAACTGTTCACTTACCCCAGAGAGGGCTTCGGTGAGGGGAAGGCCAGCAACTAATAAGGTGGCCAGCTGACGGGTGAGAAGGGCTATGTCTCTTACTCTTACCTTCTTAAGGATTTTTGTCTCACCCGAAGGAATAGGAGAAGGGGTAGACTCCTTCAGGGAGATTAGATGAACTCCTTCCTGACGAAGCTTAGCCCGGGCTTCGGAAGGACTATCGGCATCGATGATTCCTTTCTTCTTCCTTCCTGATTCATCGAGTGCTTGATACTCAAAGACTGCCATTTTCGCTCCGCTCAAATTCTGCCATCTCTCCCTCGCTATCGCTCGGAGTAACCAGTAACCAGTTAACAATTTGTAAAAGTTATTCGGTTACGGTTAGGGTTAAGATGCCCGTTTCGTCTGACGGTTACGTGAATCGTTTTTTTGACCTAACCGACTGACGCTAAACGATACGGGTTTCGTTACCCTAACCCATTAACGTAACCAATTTTTAAAATACGGGCTTCGTTACCGTAACCTTTTGACATAACCTGTAAACTTTTATTCTACTATTCACTGTTAGTAAGTATATCATACTCCCTTTAAAAAAGCAAACCCCGTTGGAGATAGGAAACGCTTCTCAAAAGCGTTTCCGTAGTTCTCTCATCTCATCTCCAACGGGGCAAAAAGAAAGCCCCAGATTTTACTCTGGGGCTTTTGATTTATATATTTTTTATTGTTTCTCTTTCAATCTCTCTAAGGCTTTCTTTGCTTCTTCCCGGATGGGATATACCTCTTTCACATAACCCTCAATACGTCTTTTTCCTACATCGGGATCTTCCCTAGCTATCTTTTCAAAGAGGGGAATTAGCGTTGGATCATCAAGTTGGCCTAAAGCACGAACTACTCTTCTTCGTATACTTGCCCTCTCCCACACTTTTTCTTCATACCATTCAATAGTCTTATCTGTGGGATGCTTACTCTCCTTTAAGGTCTTGATAAGTGCCTTCTTTATCCTTTTTCTCATTCTGCCCTGAGCCACATAACCTTTTTCCTTGGGCCTTACCATCTCTCCCAACGTTAGAGCAGCGTATCCTTTAGTGCTACTGTCTTTGCTCTCTAAATCTTTTAAGAGTATCTTTGCTACTGGATCACCAAATTCTGCTAAAGCCCTCCTTACACTTCTTATACTATTGTACCTCATTAATGAGGGTATGGACCTAGCATCCTTGAAGGTTGCCACACGCTCCGCAAAATTAGCAAGATACTCCCCGCTTTCTGCACCAGGAGTATCATCCCTGAACTGACCTGCGTCCTTTAAGGCGATCTCTTTTGCCAATTGGTCAATAAGAGTGGTTTTAATTTTCTTTATGATTTCCTCGTCTTTTAATTTCTTACTGCTGTAATAGAGGTAAATCTCGGCATCTGCTCTAACACTCCA
Source organism: bacterium (assembly GCA_030616365.1). GTDB lineage: Bacteria > UBP18 > UBA7526 > UBA7526 > UBA7526 > JAUWXM01. Next base: position 7,367 of record JAUWXM010000040.1, read on the forward strand.
ATCTTGACTATTGAGTTGCTCTAACCAGGTATCAATCTGCTCTTTTTCAAAAGTGTATGCTCTGACAGATGAGTTAAGAGCAATCAATAGAACTAATACCATAATAATTCTAACCCAGTTCTTTTTCTGTTTCATTTTTTTTCCTGTATTTCATTTTTTTTACTCCTGTCGCCAGTCAGCATGTCCACGGGTGTATTCATCTGCCGAATCTCGCTCGGTTTATTCAATTGTCCCTGCCTGCCGGCAGGCAGGAAAGAACAGTCTAATTATATTGTATCACATTCAGGATAAATTGGCAAAGAGAAAGCCCCAAAGGAAGGTCTGGGGCTTTTTAATAAAAGTCAATATTAGACCTTTTTGTTTATCTTGAGCTTTTTTTATTCTCTACTGTCTCTTTGCTTTTCCTCTTCAGCGATTTTTCTATGTATGTTTTTTATAACATCGTTCAATGCTTCACGACGTCTGGTGTTGCTTGGACCTGACGGAATATTCTTTAATTCTTTCTCAAGATAGGGTAAACCAGGCTCACCAAGACTCTCTAAGATAACCATAATAGCCATGTTTCTGAGAGCTTCCAGGCTGTTAACGCCGGGTCTAACCCAATCTTCCTTCCGGCCTGCTCCGGTGCCAGTCAACCTTCTTGATAAATATTTCGCAGACTGTTCTATTGATATCACACCTTCTTTTTCCATCTTTGCTCTTAGATAAAGTTCATAAGCCTTTAGTCGTGTATAACAATCCGGTATCTTCCTCTCTTCTAAATAGACACTCTTAAACAGGTCAAAGATTTCCCTCTCATTCCTCCATCTGTATAAAGTTTCTAAGGTTGCAGAAACTACACTTGTATAGTCACCATCATACCATACATGTCTCTTAGATTTAGGCCCTCGCTTCCTGTAAGTGCTAAATATATTAAGCAAGGAGTCTTTTGCTTCCTCTCCACCAATTTTTCCCAGGGCTCTTATAATCTCCAATTTTACAAGCGAAGCACCCCCCGGGGACATACCAACTCCGTATGGTTCCTTGGCAAATCTTTCAACAAGTAAACCTATTCCTTCCCTATCTCCCAACTCTCCCAATCTTTTTGCAGCAGCCATTCTAGTAAATTGAACTTCACTATTCAAGAAAGTCTGGACTTCGGAAATAGTGGATGCCTTTTGAATCTCGGATGGTATTTCAAATTCTCCATCCCTCAACCGGAACCATTCTGGACCTTCTTTGGCATATGCGGAATTTTCCATCAAAGATAATAAGCAAACTGCTACTCCAATAATAAAAAACTTCTTCATTTCTTCATTCCTCCTTTAATTACCCCATTGTTTACCATTCGTATCTGACCAGTCGTAATCAGGGTCTACTGAACCCGGACTTTGTTCAGCTATCCGGGCTAAAAATTCCGCGTCTCCATACCTCCAATAGTTTGGGTAAATATCAGCAAGATTGTAGGTATCTCGGTCAATAGGGTTAAAGTAATATGGTGGTATGCCTTCCTGGCAATCGGGTATCCCATCACCATCGCCATCTGGTAATGAGGACCAATTATCGTGTATCCATCTATGTTTCATTTCATGGATACAAGTCTCTGCACAACAATCGATCCCTTCTCCTGTAGCGCCAATAACATGGGTCGCACCAGTGTATTTATTGGTAACAGTATATTCACGATTTTGTTTGGGTGCATTATTATAGACATAAAGTCTGTTTGTGGCTGGATCATATCCGCCCCAGCCATCTTTATCCTTATATTCAAAGTGCGATAAATGTGAAACCACCCCACCCTCTTTCCAGTAATAGTACCAGTTGCGAGTGGTTCCTGCTCCAGCCCCGGTATGATTAGTGGCATCTCGTGAAAAGAATATCTCCACAGTCTGCGTATCAATATTTCCCTCTCCAAATTTAGGATGTTTTAGAGTTAAGGTTTGCTCCCCGAATTGATTATTGGAACCGGGTAACGTTGTGTAAGTAAAGGTTATTTTGGCGCCTTTAGGAGGATCCGGATTGCTGGTCTGGGTAGAACTGGTGATTGTGGAAAGCGTCCACTCAAGATCGGAGTTAGCGCCAAGCAGTCCGCTCGTCCCCGTAGCCTTAACCTCACAGACCCCACGGCTTGCATAGTTGAAGGCAAAGTTATTGTCCGTAACAGGATCTTCATTCGGTTCTATAATCCCCACCTTACTAGCCCTAAAGGAGATGTCTGCTCCTAAGTACTTAGGATTTTCATAGTTGCCGTATTTATCCTTTTTTAAGTGGTCCTCTCCCGCATCGGTAACAGTAATCTTTACCCCTTCATTTACTTTGGGAACCAAATAGGCAAAAGAAATCTCATTCTCTCCGCAATCCTGAGTATTCAATTGTCAAAGAACAGTCTAATTATATTGTATCACAGAAATGAACAAAAAGAAAGCCCCAGATTAAGGTCTGAGGCTTTTGATTTATATATTTTTTCTTATTGTTTCTCTTTCAACTTCTCTAAGAACTTTTGGGCTTCTTCTCGGACGGGATATATTTTTATTTTTTCTCCTTTTATACCTCCTCGAGCAGAAGCATCGATTTCGTATGAATACGGATCATTCTTAGCAAGTGATTCAACTAAAGGAATTATATCCATTCCGTCCAACTCATCAACTAACTCACCTAATCCCCGTAATGCAGATCTTCGTGGCCGGGCATCTTTATCTTCAAGTGATTTTATCAATATCTCTTTGATTTTCTTTCTGTCAGTTCTATTTACACTTTTTAATTTACACATTTTGCTCATTATTCTAAGGGCCCTTGCTCTCTTGCCCGAGTAGTCGTGTTTTACATCTCTTAGCATCCTTT
>JAUWXM010000110.1 GCA_030616365.1 bacterium
GACTATCCGATCCATGGGCCTCTTCCCTAAAGACTCATCTCCTGTGATGGTGGAAGAGAAATTTTGGGCAGCTAGGATGCCCGAGAGGAGGCGCATAGTAGTGCCCGAATTTCCGCAGTCTATGATATCCCTTGGTTGGGACAAACCCCTTAATCCCTTTCCCTGAATGGTAGTAGAATCGCTTCCCAATCCCTGGATCTCAATCCCCATAGATTGGAAGGCACGAGCGGTATTGAGGACATCCTCTCCCTTTGAGATCCCGGAGACTGAGATTTTCCCCCTTGCTAAGGAAGCGAGCATAATGGTCCGGTGGGAGATAGACTTATCTCCAGGAGGGAAGATCTCACCCTTTAGACATTTGACCGGCTTGATCCTGACCTCACTCACAACTTATCCCTTGTCTCTTTTGCCTTCTCAAGCCTGTGCAAGAGCTCATCCCCCTCCTCCTTGGAGAGGGCCTCTTCCATCTCAGAGAGGACCGCTTTAAATCTCTTGATCGCCTTAGAAATCTCCTTTCTATTGGCGAGACAGATCTCCTTCCACATACTGGGGGGACTGGCAGCGATCCTTGTGGTATCCCGGAAACCCTCTCCCATTAAAGAGAGGACCCTCTCCTCCCTCTCTGCTACCTCCCGGATTAGGTTGGTGAGGGAGGTGGCCAAGACATGGGGAAGGTGGCTGGTAAAGGCCACCAGTTCATCATGTACTTCGGGTGGAAGAAATAAGACCTTTGCTCCCAGGTCCTGCCACATACTCTTCACCAAAGCAAGTGCTTTCTCATCTGTTTTCTCTGCCGGGGTTAAGACAATGGTAACCTCCTTAAAGAGATCGGCCCTCGCTGATTGAGGTCCTCTCTTCTCACTCCCTGCTAAGGGATGACCACCAATAAAGAAGGGGTAATCTATTCTTTTAAGAATGGGTCCTTTCACACTCCCCACATCAGTCACCACACATCCCTTCTTCAGGTGAGGAATAATCTTTTTAAAAGTCTCTACAGTGAGCTCAAGGGGAGTGGCAATTACTACCAGGTCGGCATCCCTCACCCCAGAGGCCGGATCAGTAGTTACCTCATCCACCTCCTTTTTCTCCAAAGCAATCTTCAAGGATTCTTCTCTCCTTCCCACGCCAATTATTCTCTTGGCAATTCTCTTCTCTTTGAGCGCCAACCCTAAAGAGCCACCAATCAGACCCACCCCAATAATGACCACTCTATTCAACTTATCCATATTTCTCCTTGGAAACTCGGCAATCGTTTATCGGTTGCGAAGCTCGTCTTTTCTGGCAGTTCGGAGTTCGGAGAGAAAAAATTTTACACCGAACACCGAACTCAAGCGAGGTAAAGCCGAGCGTGCTCCGAACTACTACAACGTAACTCTTCTAAAGATATCTTAGATGCTCTTTCCTACGGCCTTTGCTATTTTTCCCAGTTCCTTCATTAGCCTTGCAAAATCCTTGGGCAATAGGCTCTGAGCGCCATCAGAGAGGGCTTCCTCGGGATGCGTATGGACCTCAATGAGTAAGCCATCCGCCCCAGCTGCTATCGCTGCCCTAGCAACCGGAGCGATCGATTCCCTTCTTCCCGTGGCATGAGAGGGATCAACGATAATGGGCAAGTGACTTAGCTCCTTCACTAAACCGATGGCACTGATATCTACTGTATACCTAGTGGCATCCTCAAAGGTCCTTATTCCCCGCTCACATAAAATGACCTCCTTATTTCCACTGGATAAAATGTACTCGGCGCTCATAAAGAGCTCGGTTAAGGTGGCAGCCATGCCCCTCTTTAAAAGAACGGGCTTCTGGCACTTCCCCACTTCCTTCAAGAGGCTGAAGTTCTGCATATTCCGTGCCCCGACCTGGATGATATCGGCACATTTTGCTACCAGTTCCACATCCTTGGTATCCATAACCTCGGTAGCAATTGCCAGACCGGTGGCCTCCTTTGCTGCTTTAAGATATTCCAACCCCTTCCTTCCCAGCCCCTGGAAGGAGTAGGGGGAGGTCCGGGGCTTAAAGGCCCCTCCCCTTAATACTGTTGCTCCGGCCTCCTTTACCTTCTTAGCGATGGAGATGAGAAGATTTTTCTCCTCAACTGCGCAGGGTCCGGCCATAATTACAATTCTCTTTCCCCCGATCTTCAGACCATCCTTTATGGGAATAACGGTGTTCTCTCTCTTAAACTCTCGGGAGACAAGCTTGTAGGGTTTGGAAATAGGGGTTATGGATTCCACTGCTGATAAAGCCTCAAATATCTCTCGGGCCCGGATAGCATTGGCCCCGATGACCCCGATGATGGTCCTCTCTCTTCCCTTAGAGATATGAGCAGAGAATCCCAATTGCTTTATTTTGGAGACTATCTTATCTATTTCCTTCTTCTTTATTCCCGGTTTCAGAGTAAGAATCATTTCCTACCTCCTTTTAATGCTTTCTTTAAGACCTGAATAAATCTTTTATTCTCTTCTTCTCTTCCAATGGTCACCCGTATGTAATTATTCAGTCCCCAGACACTCATCTCTCTCACAATAATTCCTTCCTTTAATAGTGCCCGACAGATTCCTTTACCATTTTTTCCTGTCCGGCGGCAGACGGATTTTAGATTTATGAGAATGAAATTAGTCTGAGTAGGAATGTACTCCAGACCAAGATCTCTAATGGCATCATAGAGAAACCTCTTTCCTAAGGCGTTCATCCTTCTTGTCTTTTTCACCTGTTCTTTATCCTTAAGACTTGCTAAGGCAGCTGCCTGGGCAAGGGAATTGACATTGAAGGG
>JAUWXM010000092.1 GCA_030616365.1 bacterium
CACTGGCCATCTTTTAATATCGCAGACTCCGCCATTACCATTGGAGCAATAATCCTCCTCTTTTCCGTGTTATTTAAGAAGGGAGAGTAAATGCATCCCATCCTCTTCGAAATAGGACCGTTAACCGTCTACTCCTATGGGGCGATGCTTGCTCTGGCCTTTGTTGTGGGTATCTGGCTCGCCACTCGTCAGGCGCGAAGAGAAAAAGTTCCCGCCAATACCATGTTAGATCTCTCTCTCGTTGCCCTGATAACTGGAATTATTGGCGCCAGAATACTCTTTGCTCTCCTCAACCTCGATTACTACTCAAAGCATCCTTTTGAGAGCATCATGTTCTGGCAGGGAGGATTGATCTACTCTGGGGGACTCATTCTAGGGACATTATGCGCCATACTGTTCCTGAAAGTCCGCAGGCTAAATATCTGGAAGGTAATAGATATCTACGCCCCTTCTCTGGCTATTGGCCAGGCCATTGGCCGTATCGGTTGTTTTTTAAACGGCTGTTGCTTTGGTAGGCCGGTCTCCTGGGGAATCAAATTCCCTCCGGGAAGTATGGCCTCCTATGAGCAGTTCTCTCAAGGTCTAATTAAGAGTGTCAATGAATACTCCCTTCCCGTTCATCCCACTCAGTTATATTCTTCTCTCAATGCCCTGATAATCTTTCTTATCCTCATTCTGGTGAGAAGGAGGAAGCGGTTTAATGGGGAACTCTTCTGGCTCTATCTTTTCTTATATGCCATCACCAGATTTGGCATCGAGTTCTTAAGGGGGTGATGATCGGGGTCCGGTATTCTTTGGACTCTTTTCCATCTCTCAATTGATTGGAGTAGGAGTGTTTATTCTGGCCCTACTCATGATTTTCTTACTTAAAAGAAAGGAGGTGAGAACAGAATGAAGAAAACTGTTGTATTATTCTTTGTTGCCCTTTTGGTCATTGCTGGTTGCGCCCCTAAAGCGGTGAAACTGGAGAATAAGTATATTCCAGGTGAGACTCTGAGATACAGGATAGAGGCAAGCGGTAAGGGGGCTATGACCTTAAGTGGCCTTCCTGAAGAGAAAGAAGCCACGAGCATAGATATGGACATTCATCTGGAGATGGATAGTAGCCAAAAGGTCTTGGCAGTTGATGAAGAGGGAACCGCAGATTTAGAGCTCTCCTATGATCGGTTGATAGAGAAGATTACTTCTGCTGGACAAATCATGGAGATAATTGCTGACAAGAATGCTACCATCATGAGGCAGAATGGAAAGGTCATTTACGATTCCACTGCTCCTGAAGCAGAGGGAAAACCTTCTCCGTTTGAGGGACTCATTGGACAGTCCATGAGTATGAAGGTGACTAAAACCGGGAAGATCCTGGAGGTCAAGGGATTTGAGGGACTGAAGAGACTCATGCCTCAACTTGATATTCAGGGAATGATCAAACAGAGTCAACCCGCTTTTCCGGAAAAAGAGGTAAGGATTGGAGAATCCTGGACTCAAGATGTAGAACTTCCTCTTCCCCAGGTAGGTAAACCGGTTACTGTCAAGACCAAGTACACCCTGAGAGGCTTTGAAAAAGTCAAAGGGTATAATTGCGCCCGAATAGAGGCCAAGACGGATGTTCTACTTACTGACCTGGTCTTCGATATGTCCTTGGGCAAGCCTCAGACAGAGGTAAGGATGGTCATTGATAGGCTTTCTCAGAAGATGGAGGGGATACTTTACTTTGCTCATAAAGAGGGGAGAGTTGTAAAGAGTGACCAGGATGTGGATATGAGCATGGAGATGACTACCAAGATGAAGAGAGAGGGGAAAGAGACGGAGATAAAGACCAAGATGGATATGAAGATGAAGGTAGTCATGGAACTCCAGTAATATGTTTCGGTTTGTCATTGACCATCTCCAGGCCAACCAGAGAATAGACTTCTATCTTGTTCAAAAAAGTTTAGGTCTTTCTCGTTCCTGGATTCAAAAACTAATTTCCTCTGGCAAGATAAAGGTAAATAACTCCGTCGTCAAACCAAGCTATAAAGTAAGAGTCGGGGATAGAATAGAGGTCACTATCCCCAAGCCAAGGCCTCTTAAGATAGAGCCGGAGAGGATCCCTCTTAATATCCTCTACGAGGATAGGGATTTGATTGTGGTCAATAAACCGAGGGGGATGGTGGTTCATCCTGGAGCAGGGGTATCCTCTGGTACCTTAGTCAATGCTTTGCTTTATCACTGTAAGGATTTATCCGGCATCGGTGGAGTCTTGAGACCGGGTATTGTCCATAGGCTGGATAAGGATACCAGCGGAGTCCTGGTAGTTGCCAAGAACGATTTTACCCATCTTGCCCTATCCAAACAATTCAAAGAAAGAAGCGTTAATAAGAGATATATCGCTTTAGTAAAAGGAAGGGTTTTAAAAGAGCAAGGTAAGATTGAGGCGCCCATCGGTCGCCATCCAGTAAAAAGAAAGAAGATGGCGGCTGGAGTAAGAAGGGCAAGAGGAGCCATTACCAGTTATAAGGTCTTAGAGAGGTTTAAGGACTTCACTCTCTTGGAAGCGGCTCCAGAGACGGGGAGGACCCATCAGATAAGGGTTCATCTTTCCCATATCGGCCATCCCATTGTGGGGGATACGAAATATGGGGGGAGAATAGGGTTAAGAATTAAGGGTCAAGGGTTAAGGGAAGAAATGAAGGGACAGGCCCCGTTAAAAGTAAGACGCCTGGGGCGTCTGCCTCCGATAAATATCGGAGGACTTCTAACGGGGCAGGCATTACATGCCCAGACGCTGGGCTTCGTTCACCCCAGAACAAAAGAGTATATGGAGTTCAACGCACCCCTGCCAAAAGATATGGAAAAGGTAATTGAACTCTTAAGGAAATGAAAGTCATAGAGAATATTCCTATTGAGATTGAGAAAGAAGAGGTTCTGAAGGAACTGGGGTATTATCGGAAGAAGAAGAGCGTTCTTTCTCCCAGTATTGATGCTTTGATTGAAGGGGAGATGAAGAAGGCTAAGAGGCTGATCAGGGGTAAAGGGGTTTATGTTGTCTTTCCAGTAAAATCTAAATCTAAAGATGAAATTGTATTGAAAAATATTTCCCTGAAAGGGAAGGCCATTGCCAAGGCCATGGCTAGGGCAAAGGAGATCGTTCTCTTTGTGGATACCATTGGTCCTGCCCTGGAGGCCGAGGTCAACCGACTCTATCAAAAGGATGAATATACCAGGGCTACTATCCTGGATACCATTGGCTCTGTGGCCGCAGACGAGGGGGCAAAATATTTGAACTCATTAATTGTAAAGAAAGCGAAGAAGGAGAGCACTCCCCGCTTCTCTCCGGGATACGGGGACTGGGATTTGAGCATTCAAAAAAAGCTCTTGGAGGTTACCCAGGCCTCGAAGATCGGGGTCACCTGCAACGAAGCCTTCTTTATGATTCCCAGGAAGTCTGTCTCGGCAGTCATCGGATTATACTAATCAAAGCAGGAAAGTACAAAAGTAGGATAGTAGGAAAGTGAAAAAGCCATTTTTAGAGAGATTGAAGAGTGAGATATTAGTCTTTGATGGGGCGATGGGGACTGAGCTTCCTCCCAATTTGGGGAGGTGCCCTGAGGAGTTAAACCTCACTCATCCAGAGGCAGTGGCTAAGGTTCATTCTTCCTATGTTGAAGCTGGAGCGGATGTCATTACCACCAATACCTTTGGCGGGAATAGATTAAAACTAAAGGAGAGCGGCTTAGAGGATAGATTAGAAGAGATTAATGCCAAG
>JAUWXM010000032.1 GCA_030616365.1 bacterium
ATGAATCTCAAATGGGTGATCATAACCTCCCTGGCCAGGATGATAATTACCATCCAGGCCCAGACTTCCCCTAGGGCAACGAAGCAGATGAGAGCTCCCAGAACGATTATCTTATCCGCTAAGGGGTCCATAAACTTCCCAAAATTGGTTACCATTCTCCTTGCTCGGGCGATCCTTCCATCATAGAGGTCGGTTAGAGAAGCAATGATAAAGAGCAGAAGAGTAGAATACTTCGTCCAGGCTCCGTCCACTAAGAGTAGAATGATGAAGATGGGAGCAATAATGATCCGGATGATGGTGAGCCTATTAGCTAAATTCATGGTAATTACCTTATAGATAAAGGGTTACGTCTATGGGTTACGGTTAGGAGGCCCGTTTCGGTTACGGTTATCGGTTACGTTTGTTGTTACTTATTTCTTACGTAACCGCTTGACGATAGACGATACGGGCTTCGTTACCTTAACCGAACAACCTAACCGCTTCTGTATTCAAGTCTTTCTTAGGCCAAGATAGAGGACCATGGTAGAAGCAATAGTGAAGAGAGTGAGATAGGTCTGAGCTCCACTCTGAACAAAATTTAAAAGGAAGCGAAGGGGTAAGAGAAAAATGAGCATCCCTGTTCCTATTCCTGGAATGGAGGCTGGAATCTTCAAAAGAAGGTCAAGCGAGATAAAGACACCTATGACGCCTATGCTGATCAGGATGAGAAGGAAGAAGAGGCCCAGAACCAGGCCGAGATTTCTCCTGATCAAAGAAAAGGCCTTCTTGATTGCTCTCTTTAGCATGGAATCCTCAATAACGATTACTATTCCAGAGTAGGAAAAGAGAAGACCCAGGGCAAGGCTGGCAAGGAGGAGTAAGAAGAAGCCCAAGATTCCCAGAAGAATCCCAAAGACCATCCCTGCCTCTTGACACTTCTGAATGAGAAGATAGATGGGAAGGCCGAATATTCCACCCAGGGTTAGAAAGAGAATATGGAAAGCCAGGAAGAAGAGAAGCCAGAGGAGAAATAGGCGTTTGAAGAAATAACCTCCGTAACGAAAGAATCTTCTCAGGGTAAATTTCTCTTTCTTTATCAAAGCATCCCTGAATATCCCCTTTATTCCTCCTTTTAAGAAGATGCCCAATAGTATAGCCCCTATCCAGATGAGAAGGAAGAAGAGGCCACAGATTACGATTAACAAAGGATGGGCGCGGAGACCCTGCTGAAATAACTCCGGACTAAACTCTCCCTTGGTCAACCCGGCATAGAATCCCAAGGAAAAGAGAATGAACAAAACAGGAACGATGAATAAAAGTCCCAGAATTATCTGAACTACAAACTGAATCAGGATCAGGGGCCAGTTGCGATAGGTGGTCTTGAATCCTTCTTTAATTGCTTCAGTAATGGTCATTCTTCTTCTTCTCTCACAAAGGTTTTCGTTACTATCTGACCTCTTTCGCCCAGAGGTTCAAGGGGTTCCCCATTCAACTCCAACTCTATTCCTCCTGCATTCCCCACTCTTATCTTTAGACTTTCCTCCGCTTCCCAGGTTTTGAAGTCCCCCGCTTGTAATAACTCCTGGGCCTCTTCCTTCCCATCGACAGCGATACTTACCCAGACCTCTTCAATAGCAGTTGCCTTCAGGGTAAGGGGGGCTTTCTTCTTTTCTATAACCTCAACTACTGGCGGGGAAGGAGAACGAAAGAAAAGAAACCACCCTCCCCAGATGATGAAAACCATTATACTTATTGCTATGGGAAGGATGGTTAGTTTTTTAGGTCTTATCCTTTTTGGAATTAATCTCTCTGCTACTGGAACTTTGGTGGTTGTCTCTAGATATTTCTTATACTCTCGAACTAATTCGTCACTATCCAGATTTAAGAAGTTAGCATAACTGTGCAGGAAGACCTGGGTATAGGCAGGTGCCGGAAAAACATCCCAGTCCTCTGCTTCCAGAGCTTTTAGATAGCTAGTGCTTATCTTTGTCTTCTTACTTATCGTCTCTAATTTTAATCGCCTTTTCTGCCTTGCCTGCTGCAGAGTAAGGCCAATGGGCTCCACTTTTCTGCCTCGCTTAATAGTTTACAGTATACGAAATCCTAAGCACGAAATCCTAAATCCTAAACAAATCCAAAATCCGAATGTTCCAAATCCAAAACAGTTTTGGTCATTTGAATTTAGATATTGTTTAGTCAATGTTTAAAATTTATACTCTCTCCAATGCAAGCGAAGCGCATTGGGCTTTCGATATTAGAATTTAGGATTTAACTCTTCTGGTTACTGGTTACTCTTTTTAAGGTAGCTTTCATCAACCAGTACTTCCCTTACCTTACTTCCTCTATAAGGGCCCACTATCCCTTCCTCCTCCATCATGTCAATCAACCTTGCTGCCCGGGCATAGCCTACCTTCAATCTCCTCTGTAACATGGAGACCGAGGCCCTTCTAGCCTGGATGACCACCCTCACCGCATCCTGATATAATGCGTCCTCCTCTGGGGTACTGGGCAGGTAAGGGACTGCTTTTTCAAAGATGTCCTCTACATAGACCGGCTCTGCCTGAGAACGGGTAAACTCTGCCATCCTCTCAATCTCAGGGTCAGTAATGAGCGATCCTTGGATACGTATTGGTTTGGCCTTTGAAGGGTCGGAGAAGAGCATATCCCCTCTTCCCAGTAACTTCTCTGCCCCACTCATATCTAAGACAATCCTAGAATCGACTCTTGCCGCAACCTGGAAGGCGATCCTCACCGGGAAGTTGGCCTTAATGAGACCAGTAATGACGTCAACGGATGGTCTCTGGGTAGCAAGGACAACATGAATCCCTACGGCACGGGCCATCTGGGCCAGCCGGGTGATAGTATGTTCACAGTCCACAGGGGCCACGAGCATCAGATCGGCCAACTCATCAATGATCACGATAATGTAGGGAATCTTCTCTACCGAGGTTTTAGCATTATAGCTTTCGATATCCCGGGCCCCGGCCTCAGAAAATAGTTTAAACCTTTCTTCTACTTCCTTCACCGCCCACTTCAAAGCAAAAGTTGCCTTCTTGGGGTCAGTGATTACCGGGGTGAGAAGATAGGGGCTATCATTGTATGCCTTCAGTTCCACTCTCTTGGGATCGATTAAGAGGAACTTCACCTCATCTGGAGTAGCCTGAAATAAAATGCTATTTATGATGCAGTTTATACAGACACTCTTTCCGCTTCCTGTGGTTCCGGCAATTAATAAATGGGGCATGGTAGCCAGATCAGCGATTACTGGCCTACCGGCTATATCTTTTCCTAAAGCCAGGGTAAGTTTTGATGGTGACTCATAGAACCCCCTGGTACTCAGGATTTCTGAGAGATAGACGAAGGAAGGTCTCTTGTTGGGAACCTCAATCCCCAAGGCGGCCTTTCCCGGAATGGGAGCCTCGATACGGATACTGGGGGCAGCCAATTTCAGAGCGATGTCATTAGAACGAGAGGTGATGGAAGAGACGGTCACCCCTTTTGCCGGCTGAACTTCAAACCTGGTAATGACCGGCCCCTGTAAGGCACCAATAACCTTGGCAGATATCCCAAACTCAGAGAGAGTCTCTTCCAAGAGAGCACCCTTTGCCTTAAGGTCCTCTTTCGCCTCCTCTACCTTTGGCTTAGAGAGAAGAGAGAAATCAGGCATAGTATAGACCTTCTCCTCCTCTGGAACCTTCTTTACTATCTTCTTCACTTTCTTAGGGGTAGGAGCAACCTTCTCCTCTTTAATCTCTGGCCTTTTAATGGTAACTGGTTTAGAAGGCCTTGGTTTCCGGGAAAATATTCCTATTAGTCCCCGAAAGAAGGATAGAATCCCCTTTCCTAATAGAAGGAAGAACTTAGGATAAGAGACCTCGGCTGCCAGAGGCAGAGAGACAATTAATACCGTTACTGCGATGAGATAGGCACCAATTCTGCCAAACACAGAAAGCGGTTTAAGCAGGAAATCACCTATATATCCACCAGCAGGAAAATTGGCTACGAATTCCTTAAAAGAAAGACCCAAAATAGAACATAAAGAAAACAGTAAAAGAACAATTCCTATAGTTTTTAAAAGCCACTTCTCTGTCCTGAGCGCCCGGCATTTTATCCCGCCCCAGAAGGCAATGACTACCGGGATTACAAAAGAGGCCATGCGACCCAGGGTAAAGAATAGCCAGTAGGCGAGGTAGGCTCCTACTATTCCACCCCAGTTACCCAGTGGTTTATTGGGAGGAACTTTCTCCTGGAGCACATCCCCAAAATGATAGGTGATTAAACTAATAAAGATGAAGATAGCTAAGGCAAAGAGTAATATTCCAATAACCTCACTGACTCTCTTTTCTTTTATAGTCATTCTTCACCTCAAGACACGGATTAGCACCCCGTAGAGTCGCTGCGCTCCCACGGGGCAGGCGGATTTATTACGGATTGACGCGGATTACAGATAATTGACAGCTGATGGAAACAACAACTTAAGCTTTTCTTTTTGTCTTTATTCTTAAGGAGTTTTAAAATCTCCAGCATCTATATAGTGGGCTTTATAATCTCCCTTTTTTCCCTTACACCAGATAGTAAACTCCTGGGCATTAGAGGTTACTGCTTCATACTCATACTCATTGCCCCAAGGGTCTTCAGGAATATTGTTTCCATCTACATCCTTGTGAAACTTTATATAGGGGCCAGACCAGCCATCACTATTCTCTACATTTTTAGCTAAGGCGTCAAAGCCAACCGCTGCTTTCTTTCCTTTACCACTGGGATAAACATCACAATCTAAATAATACATCTCCATTGCAGTAAACATAGCATCTATATCCGCCCAAGCAGATGCCTCTTTCGCTTTCTCTTGCTGAACCATAAATCTTGGCAATGCTACACATCCCAATGTTAATACAAAGATGCTAAATAATGTCATCAGACCTCCCAGAACTAAGCCAGCGATTGCCAGGCCTTCTCCTTTAAGTGCTCCTTTACTTTTAGAGATTTTAATCATAGCAACGAATCCAAATATAATCGCTAACAAGAAGGCGAAAGGAACAAAGAATAGTATTCCCAAAATTAGACTGGCGATGGCTAGCCTACTTATTTTAGGTTGTTTAGTAATTTCCTCCTTTACTGCTTCTCCTACCAATTTCTCTCCACAGTATTTACAGACTTTGCTTTCCTCTTCAATCTCTTTTCCACATTTCGGACATAACATCTTCCCCTCCTGACTTATTAACGTATCAACTTTCAATCAACTGGCTAACCGGCAAACCGGTCAACTGGCTGATCCATTACCTAATGTATGATACTCCTAAACTAAGCAAACCAATGACCCACAAATAATAAGCGAAGAATGAGAATTTTCCTTTCTTGATAATGGAGAGTAAGACTTTCAGGACTAAGAGACCGCTTAAGAAGGCAGTTATAGTTCCTATGGCTAAGGGTTGAATATTCTCTTTTGGAATGGTAGAAAGACTCCTAAATTCTAATCCTGCTGCTCCAATAATTGCAGGTATGGCCAATAAAAATGAGAACCGATAGGCCGAATCTTTAGAGAGTCCCCGGAAAAGACCACAGGATATAGTCATCCCACTGCGCGATATTCCCGGAATGAGAGCTATCGCCTGAGCAAGACCAACACCCAGGGCATCCCTTATATTTAACTTATTAAGTTCTCTTTTCTCCACTTTAAGGCGCTTCGTTGCCCAGAGTATCATTCCGGTTATGATGAGCATTAAAGAGACGATTCTGGGACACTCAAACAGTCTCCCAATCTCTTCTCTAAATAAACCGCCCATTAGAGCAATAGGAATGGTTCCTAGTAATAGAAAACCAAAGAGACGGAGATATGGGTCTTCTCTCCTCCTATGCTTACCAGTCTTGAAGATATGGATAAGACTTCTTAAAATCTTTCCAATCTCTCTTCTGAAGATAGCAATAATGGCAAGTAATGTTCCCAGGTGAAGACAAATCTCAAGGGTAATTCCCGGAGGATTGACCTTCAAGAAATTCTCTGCTAAAACTAAGTGGCCACTTGATGAGACGGGCAAGAATTCTGTCAGGCCCTGCAGGATTCCCAGAAGAAGAGCCTCAAACCAAGACATCCTCACTCCTTATGACAAGCAAATCTGCCAATAATCAAGATACAAGAGACAATAACCAAACAAATCCCAATATTCAAATTCTAATACCCAATGCGCTTCGCTATCATTGGAGAGAGCCTAAATAATTAAGCATTGGCCAAAACTGTTTGATTATTGGTGATTGGTTATCGGTGATTGGTAATTGTTTGCCCGTCCTCCGCAGTAGTAGTGCAACTGCTACGGAGGATGGATATCTTGTCTCTTGGTGTTTGGTTATTAATCGTTTTGTTTCGTGCTTCGGATTTATTGCAACTCTACCTTTTAGGCTTCCTGGGTTGTGTTTTCTCTCTCAGGACTGCCTTATGGGAGAGGTTAGTCCTTCCCTGGTCATCAATCTCAATGACCTTTACCTCTATCTCCTGACCTTCCTTTAAAACATCCTTCACATTCTTGACAAAGCCCTCTGCTAACTGGGAAACATGGACCAGGCCTTCCTTCCCGGGGAGGATCTCAACAAAGGCCCCAAAGTTCATGATTCTGGTTACTTTCCCTTTATAGATTTTTCCTACCTCAACTTCTTCTGTGAGATAGTTAATCATATCCAGGGCAGCCTGAGCCTTGGCCTTATCTGGGGAGGAGATGGATATCTTTCCATCGTCATCGATATTTACCTCGGCACTAGTCTCCTCAATGATTCCCTTTATCGTCTTACCTCTGGGGCCAATGATACCTCCAATCTTTTCTTGTTTCACATAAGTAACGATAATATGCGGAGCATAGGCGGAGACTCCCTCTCTTGGCCGAGAGATGGCCTGGTCCATCTTATCCAGGATGAAGAGGCGGGTTTTCTTTGCCTGCTCCAAGGCCTCCTTTATCAAAGGAGTGGTGACTCCCGAGGTCTTGATATCTAAGTGAAGGGCAGTAATCCCTTCCCTGGTTCCGGCGATCTTGAAGTCCATATCACCCAAGGCATCCTCCACCCCCAAGATATCAGTAAGGAGAACATACTTCTCTCCCTCTATTACTAATCCAATGGCTGCCCCGGCAACCGGGGCTTTAATGGGAGCTCCCGCATCCATTAAAGATAGGCTTGCCCCACAGACACTGGCCATGGAAGAGGAGCCGTTGGATTCCAGGATATCGGAGACCACCCTTATGGTATAGGGGAACTTATCATTGGGAGGAATGACCGGAAGAAGGGCCTTCTCGGCAAGAGCGCCGTGGCCAATCTCTCTCCTGCCCGGGCCCCTCAATGGCTTCGTTTCTCCCACACTAAAGGGCGGGAAATTATAGTGAAACATAAAGGTCTTTCGGAATTCCTTCTCCAGGGCATCAATACGTTGCTCATCCTCTGTAGTTCCCAAAGTAGTAGCCACCAGGGCCTGGGTCTGTCCTCTGGTAAAGAGAGCACTTCCATGGGCCCTGGGGAGGATTCCCACCTCGCAGGTAATGGGCCTGATCTCGTCCGCTCTTCTTCCGTCTGCTCTACGGTTCTCATCCAAAATGGCCCGGCGCAGAATTTCCTTCACTATCTTGTCTATGACGGACCTAATGTCCTTCTCCTTTTCTGGAAATTCAGTGCTTAAGGCCTCCATAGCTTCATTCTCAATCGTGCTTAGCGCCTCATCCCTTTTGGTCTTTTCCTTTATCCTATAGGCCTCCTCTAATTTGGAAGTGGATAGTTCTCTCACCCTCTTCTCTATCTCCTCGTCCGGAGCATAGAGAACGATTTCTCTCTTGGGTCTGCCACAGGATTTGACTAACCTTTCCTGAATCTCAACAAGCCCTCTGATGTGCTCTTTGGCCTTCTCTATCCCTTCTAAAATGGTCTCCTCTGGAACCTCATGGGCTTCAACCTCTATGGTTGCTATCGCATCCTTAGTCCCGACAACTACCATATCCAGCCTGCTTCTTTCCAATTCCTCATAGGTAGGATTGATAATAAACTCTTCCCCAATCCGTCCCAGGCGCACGGCAGCCACCGGACCATTGAATGGGATATCAGATATAGACAAAGCGGCTGAGGCACCGATTATGGATAAGATATCCGGGTCATTTTCTCCATCTGCAGATAGCACGCTCACCGTAATCTGGACCGCATTCCTGATTCCTTTCGGGAAAAGAGGCCTTAAGGGGCGATCAACCAACCTCCCGGTCAGGATTTCCCAATCCCTTGGCCTCCCTTCTCTCTTAAAGAAGCCCCCGGGAATCTTTCCCGCAGAATAGGTCTTCTCCCTATAATCAACGGTCAGGGGGAAGAAGTCAACATCTTCTCTCACCTCTTTAGAAGCCACCACCGCCACTAAGACTATGGTGTCTCCATAGCGTACGGTAACCGCACCATCCGCCTGCTTAGCCATCTTGCCAGTTTCAATAGTTAGTTTTCTTCTGGCGATCTCTACTTCTTCTCTCTTTATCATATCTTCTCCTTCCGTAACGCCAAAACGCTAAATGCTAAAACACAAAAGTTCGTCAAAGCGCCAAAATTTGGCGACTTGGCGATTTCTTTGGCGACTTGGCGTCAATCATTTTCTCAAGTCCAGTTCCTGGATAATCTTCTCGTACCTTTTCTTATCCTTATTCCCAAGGTAATCCAATAGTCTTCTCCTCTGGCCAACCATCTTCAAAAGCCCTCTTCGTGAGTGATGGTCCTTCTTATGAGTTTCAAGATGTCCGGTCAAGGAATTAATCCTCTCTGTTAGAAGGGCAATCTGAACCTCTGGCGAGCCAGTATCTTTCTCATTCAACCGGTACTTACTGATAATCTCCTTCTTCTTTTCTTTCTCCAAGACCATTTTCATTCCCCCTTTCTTAAGACGCGAATGGTTGCGAATTTATTCGCGTTGATTCGCGTTTTGGTATGCCTATCGCCATGAGAATCGACGGGGAGGCGATCCTCCCAGCAATGGCACTTCATTTAAGTAATTATATCACACATTAGGTAAAAGACAAAATTTTTCTTGCTCTGACAATATCCCTCTCTATCTGGGCCTTAAGGGCTTCTGGACTTTTAAAGGTAGTCTCATCTCGTATCCGCTCCAGAAAACTGACCTTTATATCCCGGCTATAGATCCTTCTATTAAAGTTAAAGATATAGGTCTCAATAATTCTTGCCCCTCGCTTATGGAAGGTAGGCTGAGTTCCGATATTTAGAAGCCCATTCCAATCCCTTCCCCTCACTCTTATCCTCCCTAGATAGACCCCGTCGGAGGGGATCATCTCATGGTGAGGCCTTATATTGGCTGTGGGATAGCCCAACCCTTTTCCCCGGGATTCTCCACGAACTACCCGCCCATAGAGAGCATAGGGACGGCCGAGAAGTTTTGCCGCTTTCTTGACTGCTCCTTTTCTAATAAGTTCCCTTATTGCTGTACTGCTTATTGCCTTCTTGCCTATTTTTACCGGAGGAATGACCCTGACCTTGAAGCCATACTCTTTTGCTTTACTTCTCAAGAACGTTATATCACCGGTTGCTCCTCTTCCGAAGATGAAGTTCTTTCCCACGAATACCTCTCTTATGCCCAATCTACTGACCAGAATATCTCTGATGAATTTCTCTGGCGAGAGAGAAGCAAATTTCCTATCAAAATTAGCTAGGACAAGGGTGTCTATTCCCAAATCTTGAATTAGATTTATCTTCTCCTCCTTCGGGGTAAGCAGGGGAGGGCATTTTGCTGGGTCAATCGTCTTTAGGGGATGAATATCAAAGGTCAAAACTATTGATTTCTTCCTTAAGTCTTTTGCCCTTCTCTTAAGAGACTTGATCACCTTCTGATGACCGAGATGGAGGCCATCAAATGTGCCCAGGGCAAGAATCCCTTTCTTATGCCTTTTCCTTATCTTATCAATTCCCAGAACAAGTTCCATTCTTAACCAATAACCCTCACTGGTTTGAAGACCACAACCTCTTTCTCTATCCTTTTTAAATCTCCAATATCGAATAGTGCTCTGGCGACTGCTAAGAGTCTCTTCTCTGAATTATGGACCCTGACCAATTCCTCTCCCTTGATAGGTAAAGGAAATTCCAGTATTCCCGAGGTTCCTATCGGCCCCCCATTGAGAACAGATTCTCTTATTCTCTCTTTAACCTTCACTATCAGCAGATGCCTCAAGGCTTTATCCATACTCATTAGATATCTCTCTAAATTAGGTAGTTTCTTCAATTCTTCCAGGGTATAGCTTTTTTTCAAAGTAAAGATACCTGATTTAGTACGCACTAGATCTTCCAGGCAGGCCCCAGAACCCAGGGCTTTTCCCATATCATGACAGAGGGTCCTAATGTAGGTTCCTTTTGAGCAACTTACTTTAAAGATGATATCTGGCAGTTTGTATTCTAAGAGATTGAGATTATAGATTTCAACTTCTCTCTGTGGCCTTTTCACTCTCTTCCCTTCCCGGGCTAACTTATAAAGCCTTTCCCCCCTTACCTTCACTGCCGAGACCATAGGTGGAATCTGCTCTATCTTTCCTAAAAAATTCTTGAAGACTTCCCTTATCCTTTCTACTGGGATATTAATCTCATCACTTTTAGCAATTATCTTACCTGTTATATCCTGGGTATCGGTGGTGATTCCTAATCTCATGGTTGCCCGATATCCTTTTCCCTCTTCCAAAAACTGGATTACCTTGGTTGCCTTACCGATGGCGATGGGAAGAACGCCAGTGGCCTCGGGATCCAGGGTTCCCGTATGCCCCACTTTCTCCCTTCCCACCAACTTCCTTATCTCATCCACAACGTCGTGGGAGGTCATGCCCTTCGGCTTATTAACATTCAAGAATCCATCCATGCTTATCGTTTACCGTTGAGCGGCGCGTTTTACTTGCCCCGCTGGCGAATAGCTACTATTCGATTTGCCCGTCCCGACAGCTGTCGGGGCTGTTTACCGTTAACCGCGGGCACCCCGATAGCATCGGGGTCGGTCAACCGTAAACCTTCTTTAGTCTCTTCTCTACCTCGACCAGCACCTTCCTCTTTGTCTCCTCCAAATCTCCCTTTATAGTGCAGGCAGAAGCGCGAAGATGTCCTCCACCTCCAAATATTTTGGCTATACTATTAACGTCGGCACTAGACTTGGAGCGGAAACTGACCTTTACCTCATCCTTAGCAAGCTCAGTGAATAGAATGGCCACCTCGCTTCCTTTCACAGAACGAACATAGTTGATGAAGTTCTCGGTCTCCGCCTTGGTGGTTCCGGTCTCTTTGAACATCTCGTCGGTAATGGTCATCCAAGCTATCCTGCCGTCTCCGCTCCTCTCCAAGGTATCCAAAGTCATGCTCAATAACTTTATGGCAGAAGGAAGCTGGGTCCCGTATATCTGATGGGTGATCTGGGCAGGCTTTAAATCTCCTATCTTCATGAGGTGGGCCACGATCTCATGGGTACGAGG
>JAUWXM010000098.1 GCA_030616365.1 bacterium
TTTGACAGTAACCGCCATCTTCTTTGGTTTATCTTCTTTTGTGGCAGCATAGGCTTGGGAAGTAAAGAATTTGATCGGTTTGCCAGTTGGCCAGTTTGCCGGTTTGCCAGTTCCAACAGCTTGCTTGCTTGATTGCTTGATTGCTTGATAGCCTTTTTTCTCTGTGGTCTCTGTGGTCTTCTCTGTGCCCTCTGTAGTTGTAAGGTCGGAGAAGCTCCACTTCCCCTCTCTGTCCCTCTCAATGAGGATCTGGGGCTTGACCAGAACGATCTTCTTGATGACTAATTCCTTATGAATTAAAGGAAGGAGGGCATATTTAACTACCATCTTATCCGTCTTGAAGAAGGGAGTTTTAGAGAAGTCCTCATGGTTGGCGATCTCGATATTCTCAAATGCCCCTCCCCTTAAGAGATAGAGCCGGAAGTCTCCTATGCTCATCTTGCGGCCCAACTTAACCTCTACCTTGGCTAAGACCTCATCCAAAGAGATTCCAAACTTAGAGAGCATCCTTGGTGAGATGGGAACTAAAGTAACAACTACTCCAACAGCAACAACCAGGATTAAGATAATACTTAGAGTAATTTTCAACCATTTTTTTCTTCTCATTCTTCCTCCTCTTTCTGTTCGTTCTACTCCATAGTTTAATGCTTTTTTATCAAACATTAGAGTTTAACAATCTTTCTATTCTTTATTCCCTTTGTTGCATTCCGGCTATCAATAATTAATTTGGCCTTTTTTACAATCTCAGGATAATTAAAGGCAGTATGATCGGTAACAATGACTACGCAATCCTGTTTTTCTAAGAGTGGGGATTCTTTAGATCTGAGCACCTTTCTATCCAATCTTAGTTTAGGAACGTGGGGATCATGATAATTGACCTTTACCCCTTTCTTCTGTAATATCCTGATGACGTCTAGGGCAGGTGACTCCCGGGTATCAGAGACATTTTTCTTATAGGCCACTCCTAAGATTAAGACCCTTGAACCTTTGAGGGCTTTCTTTTTCTTATTTAGGGCATCTTCTATTCTTTGGACCAGAAACTCGGGCATCTTGCTATTTATCTCTCCTGCCAGTTCGATGAAGCGGGCATAGAAGTCCAGAGTCTTTAACTTCCAGGAGAGGTAATGGGGATCAACAGGGAGGCAGTGGCCTCCTAATCCCGGACCGGGATAGAAGGGCATGAAGCCAAAAGGCTTTGTCTTAGCAGCCTCAATCACCTCCCAGACATCGATGCCCAGGCGATGACACATTAAGGCGATCTCATTCACCAGGCCAATATTTACACTGCGGAAGGTATTCTCTAAGAGTTTGATCATCTCGGCCGCTTCAGTTGAAGAGACGCAGACTACCTCATCCACGATCTCCTTATACAGGGCCTTAGCCATTCGGGTACACTCTTTAGTAATCCCTGCGACTATCTTGGGGGTATTCCTTAAGGTATATTTCCTGTTTCCTGGATCGATACGTTCTGGGGAGAAGGCAAGATAAAATTTCTTTTTGGTATCTTTCAGGATGGGAAGTATGACCTCTCTCGTGGTACCAGGATAGGTGGTGCTCTCTAAGATAATCAGCTGATTATTCTTCAAGTATTTAGCAATCTTTTTTGCAGCAGAGACGACGTATGAGATATCGGGATCCTTTGTCTTTCTCAGGGGAGTGGGAACGCAGATGATGACCACATCCAGTCCCTTTAGAGCTCTAAAGTCGGAGGTGGGTTTCAAAAATCCTTTCCTTATTAGTCGGACCACCTCTCTCCTCCCCACATCCTCAATATAATGCCTTCCCATTTTGATGCGCTTTATCCTCTTTCTATCAATATCTATACCGATTACTTTAAATCCTGCCCGGGCAAACTCACAGGCCAAGGGAAGGCCGACATAGCCCAGGCCCAGAATCCCGATCCCCGCTTTTTTCTTAGAAATTTTTTCTCTGAGATTCATTCCGTTAGACCTCCATTCTCTCTTATCAAAGCATATTTATAAAACCAAAACCAGTTGTTAACTTTGCAATCAATAATTATGGAACAGATAGGTCTAACGGGATTCATAGTTTTACCCTTTCTTTTTTATGGTGCGTCTCTCAATTCTTTTTAAGTATCTTCTCATTTTCTTTTCTTTTGCCTTACTTCCCTTAGCATATTCCTTATAGAACCTTAACTTATCTGTCCTCGTAATATAGGAGGGCATGGATTCATTTAAGCGACTTAAGTCCTTTATCCATCTAAAGTCCGAGGCCCTCCTCTTCAAGCGAGCATTCTCAAAATCGAGATAATAGAATTCATTTCCTTTTACCATGATGTGGCTGGTATTTAGGTCACCATGGGTAAAACTCTTATTATGAATGTCTCTGATGCTTTCTGCCAACTTAGAAATAAACTCCCTTTTTTCTCTGATCTTTCCCTTACTCAAGGAAGGACGAAGGCTATTTACATAAAGGCTCAAGTTTTTTGCCTGAGAGAGTTCTTCAGTAATTAGAAAGCATTTCTTTAACAGGCGAAGGTTTCTCTTCTCTCCTACTGCTAAAGGCTCGGCTACTGGAATCCCCATCTTCAAGAGTCTATTGCCAAGTACAAACTCCCTCATTGCCTTGGAGGGTCGACAGAGGTCGGTCCAGGCCTTTCCTATTCCCCGGGGCTTATACTCCTTCAGGACAACCCTTCCTCCATTTGCCCTGAGGGAAAAGATATTTGAACGTTCGCTATCATCTAAGAGTCTTGCTTCCTTTCTCTTAAATGACGGCGCGCTTCGCTTGCCCCGTCTTTTACTTATTGAAGTTCCGATACCTTTAAACAGACTATCCGGATCTTCAATGCCCAGCTTAAAAAGAAGGTCTTTATATCTCTTCTTCAGTCTTATTTTCCAGTCCCCTTTCTTCAAAGTTAAGAAATTGCTTTCGACCATTCTCTCTTTCCTGATAACTCTCTATCTAAGGCCTCGATAATCTCATCGACTCCCGCCTTTACGGAGAGGGCGATTTGATTCTTCCCTCTCGGCGCCCATTCTGGGATGCTTGTGGGATCGAAGAGGGCGATTAATGGTTTTTTCAAAGCACTGGCGATATGCATGGGAGCGCTATCCAGGCCGAGATAGAGACTACTTCTTTCAATTAAAGCAACCAGTTGTTTCAGGGTGATCTTTCCTGAAAGATCGATTGGAGTCTTTTTCATGAGGCTAATTATCTCTTTTACTCTTCTTGTCTCCCTCTTTCCTGGACCAGAGGTGAAGATTACTTTGGAATGATACCTGTCAATGAGGTAGTCGCAGGCCCGGGCAAATCCTTCATCTCTCCATTCTTTCTCTCTCCATCTTGAGACGGGATGGATAATGGTCAATACCTCCTCTTTCTCTATTCCCTGCTCCCTTAATAGACTTTCGATATGTCTCCTGTCTTCATCGGAAACAAATATCTCAAGTTCCTTATTCTCGGTATCGATTCCCAGGTTTCTGACAACATTCAAATCGTGCTCTATGGTATGCTCTCTTATTCCCTTTGGTTTAGCAAGAT
>JAUWXM010000033.1 GCA_030616365.1 bacterium
GAAAGCTCCTGGCATTAGTTACTAAACTCAAGAATGAGAACGAGACCCTGAAGAAGACCAAGGATTTTGTCAGACTTCGAGTAGAAGAACTTCTCGCTCGTTTAGAGAAGACGGGAAGATGACCAAGACCATAAAGATAGAGATCTTGGGTAGTAGCTATCCTATAAAAGTAGAAGGAGGCGAGGAGGAAAAGTACGTCAAGAGGTTGGCTCGATATGTAGATAGCAAGATGAGAAAGCTAGCCCCTGCTGGTTCCCAGGTACTTTCCGCTAAGCTTGCTGTCAAAGCCGCATTGAACATCGCAGATGAACTCCATAAGTTGAAGAGAGAGAGCGAACTCTCTAACAAAAGAACAAGGGAAAGACAGAAGAAACTGATTAAGCTTCTTGAACAGGGATTAAGATAGATTTTGCTTGCAAATTGAAAAAAAGTGTGTTATACTATAATTAGTTCCCTGCTCTAGCGCGTGATGCGGCAACAATTTTGAGTCGACACTTCTAAACTGGGGACCCGAGTCGGGAAAGAAATTTCCTGGCAGCTAGTAGGGTACCCACTTGGCGTAAAGCCGATTCAAAAGTTTCCACACACGGCCTGAGCGGGGAACTTTTCTTTTAGACGCGAATCAATGCGAATAATCTGTGTCAATGCTTAATTTCGAGCACAGCGAGAAACAAGGTTCTTGAGCAAAGCGCGCTGTTATTTCAAATCTGTGCCAATCCGTGTTTAAGGAGGGAGAGAAATGAATCTCTTTGAGGAAAAGAGAAAAGAAGAGATTTCTGAAGAGGCTCCCCTGGCTCTGAAGATGAGGCCCAAGGAT
Organism: bacterium; assembly: GCA_030616365.1. GTDB lineage: Bacteria > UBP18 > UBA7526 > UBA7526 > UBA7526 > JAUWXM01. The sequence goes on from JAUWXM010000033.1 coordinate 818, forward strand.
TTGAAAGAATTTGTCGGCCAGGAGCATATCCTCTCCAAGGGGAAGTTACTGCGTCGGGCAATAGAGGCGGACAGGATAAGCTCTGCCATCTTCTGGGGACCACCGGGAATAGGAAAAGGCGCCTTAGCCTACATCAGCGCCCGAAGGACAGAATCTCACTTTGAATACCTCAATGCTACCACTTGTGGAGTAGGAGAGATTAGAAAGGCTGTCGCCCAGGCGAAGGATAGGCGGGCGATGTATGGGAAGAAAACCACTTTGTTCATTGACGAGATTCACCGCTTCAATAAGGCCCAGCAGGATGTCCTGCTCCCCCATGTAGAGGAGGGGGTCATTATTTTAATCGGGGCTACCATTCATAACCCCTACTTTTCTGTCATTCCAGCCCTCCTCTCCCGTTCCTTGGTCTTCGAGTTCAAACCTTTAAAAGCAAAGGATGTTGAGAAAATAGTAAAGAGGGCCTTAAAGGAAAGACTGAAAGGCTATAAAGTAAGGATGACTAAAAAGGCCTTGAAGCATCTGGCCACCTATTGTGATGGTGATGCCCGGAAGGCCTTGAACGCCCTGGAGCTGGGGGTCATGACTACTAAACTAGATAAGAAAGGAATAATCGGTTTCAATCTTGAGGTGGCCCAGGACTCCATTCAGAAGAAGGCCCTGAGGTATGATAAAGGCGAGGAAGAGCACTACGATACCATATCAGCATTCATTAAGAGCATGAGGGGCTCTGATCCAGATGCTACATTATACTGGCTGGCCAAGATGATCTCTGCTGGAGAAGACCCAAGGTTCATCGCCAGAAGGATTGTTATCTGTGCCAGTGAGGATGTAGGGAATGCCGATCCCCAGGCTTTAGTCTTAGCCCAGGCGGCCTTAGGGGCGGCAGAAGCCATCGGTCTACCAGAGGCCAGGATCCCCTTAGCCCAGGCAGCGGTCTATGTAGCCACGTCTCCCAAATCGAATGCTAGCTACTTAGGCATCGAGAAGGCCCTGAAGGATGTTGAGGAGAAAAGAACCCTTTTAGTGCCTAAACATCTGAGGGATACTCATTATAAAGGAGCGACGAAGTTAAACCATGGAAAGGGATATAAGTATGCCCATGAATATAAAGGAGGGTATGTCAAGCAGAAATATCTTCCCAAGAAAGTAAAATATTATGTGCCGAAGAATATTGGATATGAGACGAAAATAAAAAAGAGATTGGAAAGATGGGAAAGAATTGACTATCAAAAGGTGCGGGGTGAAGGAATCTCTAAGAAAAAGAATATTAAAGGGAAGAGATAGAGAACCAGAAGATCTAAGAAGGAGGAAGAGTCGCAAGATAAAGAAAAGGCTCTTCTCTCTGAAGGAGTTTGAAAAAGCCCAGACCATCCTCTTCTACTACTCAAAGGGCAGCGAGGTAGAGACAAAGGAAATGATGGAGGAAGTCCTCCGGAAAGGAAAAAGGGTCCTCCTTCCCAAGGTAAGGGAAAGGGAGATTTACCTGGGCGAGATCAAAGACCTGGAGAAGGATGTAGAAAAGGGAAGCTTTGGAATCCTGGAACCTAAAGAAACCCCTAAGAAGGCAACACCCAAAGGGATTGACCTGGTCATCCTTCCGGGGATTGCCTTTGACTTAAAAGGGAAAAGGATAGGATATGGGCTGGGATACTACGATCGCTTTCTAAAAAGGTTTCCCAAAAAGGTTTCTCTTGTTGCCTTAGCCTATGACTTTCAGATAGTGAATAGTCTCCATGGCGAGAGGCATGATAGAAGAGTTGGGAAGGTGATAACAGAGACGCGAATCTTGCAACCGCAAAGACGCTAAATGTTCGACATTTGTCGAAGATTTCGTCCCGATAAAATCGGGACCCAATTGAACTGAAAGACGCAAAAAGAAAAAACGAATTTATACGAATAATAATTATTATTTTCATTATCTGTGATGAAAAGGAGGAGATAGATGACCATTAATTGGGAGATTTTCGGTCCTGCCATTGCCTTATTCCTTTGCCTAGTAGGTGCCCTCTTGGTAGGATTTTTAGTTGGACAGAAGATCACTCAGATGCGCCTGGGAGCAGCCAAAAAAGAAGCAGAGAAGATTTTAGAGGAAGCCAAAAGAGAAGCAGAGACCAAAAGAAGAGAGGCCCTCCTAGAAACAAAAGATATCTCTCATAAACGGGAGGTAGAGTTTGAGAAAAGAACTAAAGCCAGACGCCAGGAGATAGAAAGACTTTCTCGAGAACTCTCCAGAAAAGAGGGAGAATTAAATCGCAAGGTTGACCTACTGGAGAAGAAGGAGAAGGACCTCGCTTTCAAGGTTAATCAATTCTTGGCCAGAGAGAAGTCCCTCGCCTTAAAAGAAGAGAGCCTGAAGGCTACTATGGAGGAAGAGAGAAAAAACTTAGAGAGACTATCCGGACTAACCAGGGAAGAAGCAAAGGGAATGCTTCTTACTAATCTAAAGAGAGAGACGACTCAGGAACAAGCAATGGTAATTAAGGCCGCCTTAGATCAAGCAAGAGAGGAAGCGGATAGGAAGGCAAGGAAGATTATCTCTACCGCCATTCAGAGATGCGCTCCAGAGTATACTGCAGAGATCACGGTCTCCACCGTCTCCCTCCCTTCAGATGAGATGAAGGGAAGAATCATTGGTCGGGAAGGAAGGAACATCAGGGCCTTTGAGGCCGCCACCGGGGTTGACCTAATCGTTGATGATACCCCAGAAGCGGTAGTGCTCTCTAGCTTCGACCCTGTGAGGAGAGAGATCGCCAAGATCGCCTTAAAAAGGCTAATCGCTGATGGCAGAATTCAGCCAGCCAGGATTGAGGAGCTGGTGGGCAGAGCGAAGAGGGAGATGGAGGCCACCATAAGAAAAGTGGGGCAAGAGACGGCTCTTGAGGTCGGAGTTTCCAACCTTCATCCAGAGGAGCTCAAGCTCCTAGGGAGGCTGAAGTATCGGACGAGTTATGGTCAGAATGTCCTGGAGCATTCCAAGGAGGTGGCCCATCTTGCCGGGATGATGGCTGCAGAACTAGGAGCTCAGGTCAAAGTGGCCAAAAGAGCCGGGCTACTCCATGACATAGGGAAGGTGGTAGACCATGAGGTAGAGGGTACCCATGCCCGGATTGGAGCAGACCTGGCGAGAAGATATCGGGAATCCCCGGGAGTTATCCAGGCCATCGCCAGCCATCATGAGGAAGTGGAACCCAAGAGCGTGGAAGCGGTCCTGGTTCTAGCAGCAGATGCCATCTCTGCCTCCCGGCCGGGAATGAGGCGGGAGACCCTGGAGAGCTATGTCAAGAGGCTGGAGAGATTAGAGGATATTGCTGACTCCTTTCCCGGAATCCAGAAGTCCTATGCTATTCAGGCAGGAAGGGAAATAAGGATTATGGTGGAGGTAGAGAAGGTTGACGATGCCCAGGCAGCCCAGTTGGCAAGAGATATAAGTAAAAAAATTGAGAAGGAACTGGAATACCCGGGACAGATAAAAGTGACCGTCATAAGGGAGAAGAGGACTATAGAATACGCTAAATAGTAGGATAGAAGGGTGACAAGGAGAACAAGGGTGGCAAGGGGGACAAGGGTTTAAAACCCCTGTTGCCCCTGTAGCCTCTGTTGCCCCTGTGTCCCTTGAGTTACTTGTGGAGGGAAAGGTGAACATTTTAGTTATTGGGGACATCATTGGGAGGCCGGGAAGAAAGGCAGTTGCTGATCTCCTTCCCAAGTTGAAGAGAAAGCATAAACTCGATCTGGTGATCGCCAATGGTGAGAACGCTGCCGGGGGCATGGGGATTACCCCCAGGATCGTTGAGGAACTATATTCTAGTGGGATAGATGTTATTACCAGTGGGAATCACGTCTGGAAATATAAGGAGATCTATGGCACTTTGGATAAGGACCCTTACTTCTTGAGGCCAGCAAACTATCCCCCGAAGGTTCCCGGAAAGGGCTCCTGTATCTTCTCCACAGAAAAAGGTGGAAAGGTTCGAGTCCTAAATCTCTCAGGGAGAGTTTTCTTGGCCGAGTTAGACTGTCCCTTCAGAAAGGCAGATGAAGAGATTGAAAAGATATCCAGGGAGACAAAGGTCATCATCGTTGATATGCATGCTGAGATCACCAGTGAGAAGATGGCTATGGGCTGGTATCTCGATGGAAGGGTATCGGCTGTGGTGGGAACCCATACCCATATCCCGACAGCAGATGAGAGGATCCTTCCTAAGGGTACGGCCTACATCACAGATATTGGGATGGTAGGCTCATTAGACTCTGTGATCGGTGTAAAGAAGGAACTAGCCCTGAAGAGATTTCTATTCCAGATACCGATTAGGTTCGAGGTTGAGAAGGAGAATATCTATCTTCAAGGAGTAGTAATCAGCATAGATTCTAAGACGGGGAGAGCAAAAAAGATAGAAAGGATTCAAGAGAGATGGTAGCCATAATTCTAGATGGAAAGAAACTTGCCCAAGAAATCCAAAAAGAACTCTCTCTAAAAGTAAAGGGGCTAAAAGAAAAGGGAGTTACTCCTGGGGTGGCAGTCATAAGGGTGGGAGAGGACCCTTCTTCCTTAATCTATATCCGGAATAAGAAGAAGAAAGCAGAAGAAGTGGGAATCCATTTTGAGGAACATACCTTGAAAGAGAATACCCCGCAGGATGAATTAGTAGAATTGATAGAAAGATTAAATAGTAATTCCAGGATACAGGGCATCGTCCTTCAACTTCCCCTCCCCAGCCATCTCGATGAGAAGAAAATCTTGGAGAGGATTTCTCCTGATAAAGATGTGGATGGCTTTCATCCCCTGAATATGGGAAGGCTATTAAAAGGGGTTTCTTCTTTCGTTCCTGCCACTCCCAAGGGGATTATAGAACTTCTGGATAGGTACCAGATTCCCCTTGAAGGGAAGAGAGCGGTGGTTGTAGGAAGAAGCGATATCGTAGGAAAGCCATTAGCCCTTTTACTTCTTGCCAGGGATGCCACAGTTACCATCTGCCACTCCAAGACAAAAGACTTAGGCTCTATTACTAAAGAGGGGGACATCTTGGTTGTTGCCATAGGAAAGCCGGAGTTCGTTAAGGAAGGGATGGTGAAGGGAGGCTCAGTGGTTATCGATGTGGGAATAAATAGAATAGGCAATAAGATTGTGGGGGATGTTGACTTTGAGAAAGTAAGAGGAAAAGCCTCCTATATCACACCCGTTCCTGGTGGGGTGGGCCCCATGACTATTATTATGCTCCTCTCTAATGTAATAAAAGCAGCTGAAAATATTAAATCCGAAATCCGAAATCCGAAACTCGAAACAAATCCAAATGTTTAAAATCCAAATGACCAAAACAAAAACAAGCAAATCAGGACATCAGGATATCAGTAGGAAGGATATCAGAAGACCAGGGTATCAGGCTTCAAAGAAAAATTTTCTGATGTTTTGGTATCCTGATACTCTGCCCACTGATCTGCTGATACTCTGATACGCTTTTTAACTTGTTTAATATTTCGATATTAGAATTTAGAATTTGCCGAACGAAGTGAGGTATAACTTGGCAGGTTACTTAGACAAAATTAATAGTCCTAAGGATCTTAAGAGGTTGAGTATCGGGGAATTGTCCCATCTTGCTTCTGAGATCAGGGAGGAGATTATCTCTACGGTATCGAAGACCGGAGGCCATCTGGCTCCTAATTTAGGCATGGTGGAACTGACCATCGCCCTCCATTATGCTCTCAATACTCCAGAGGATAAGATCATCTGGGATGTGGGTCACCAGACATATACCCATAAACTCCTCACTGGTAGGAGAAAGAAATTTTCTACTCTCAGACAATACCAGGGACTAAGTGGATTTCCCAGAAGGGAAGAGAGTAGATATGATATCTTTGGAACCGGTCACTCCTCAACCTCCATCTCCGCTGCCCTGGGCATGGCCAAAGCCCGGGACTTAACGAATGAAGATTATACCGTAGCTGCTATTATTGGAGATGCCGCACTCTCTGGAGGGATGGCCTTTGAGGCCCTGAATCAGGCAGGAGCCCTGGGAACCAACCTCCTGGTTATCCTGAACGATAATGAGATGTCCATCTCAAAGAACGTGGGCGCCCTGTCAATTTACTTAAATAAACTTATGGCTACCCCTTTATATAATAGGTTGAGGAGGAGGACTCAGTATCTGGTGAAGAAGACTCCGGTCATCGGGCCCCGGGCCTTAAAGTTTACCCGGAGGCTTGAGGAGGGATTGAAGAATCTCTTCATCCCCAGCATCTGGTTTGAGGAACTGGGCTTCAGATACTTTGGACCAGTGGATGGCCATAATTTAACCCATCTCATCGAGACCTTAGAAAGGGTAAAGAAGATAGAGGGGCCGGTTCTGGTCCATATCATTACTAAGAAGGGCAAGGGATTTAGATTGGCAGAGGAAGATCCGGCTAAGTTCCATGGACTAGGTCCCTTTGATATCAAGACAGGGAAATTAAAGGAGAGAAAGAAGAAACCAACCTATACCCAGGTCTTTGGCGAAACCTTACTCAGACTGGCCAGAAGAGATAAGAGGATAGTCGGGATTACCGCTGCCATGGAATGGGGGACAGGCCTAGAAATTCTTAGGGACGAGTTTCCTGACCGGTTCTTTGATGTGGGGATTGCTGAGGAGCATGCCGTTACTTTTGCCGCTGGATTGGCAGTAGATGGCTTAAAACCAGTGGTTGCCATCTACTCTACCTTTTTACAGAGGGCCTATGATCAGGTGCTCCACGACGTCTGTCTTCAGAACCTGCCTGTTCTCTTCGCCGTCGATCGGGCAGGTATTGTGGAAGGGGATGGAGCGACTCATCAGGGATTGTTCGACATCGCCTATCTCTCTCACATTCCCAATCTAGTCTTAATGGCTCCCAAGGACGAGAACGAACTCCGCCATATGCTCTATACTGGCTTAAAGTATGATGGCCCTATCGCTCTACGCTATCCCAAGGACGAGGGAAGGGGAATAAGGCTAGATAAGGGCTTAAAGTCCTTGAGGATTGGTAAAGCTGAAGTCTTGCGCAAAGGAAAAGATTTAGTCATCTTCGCCTTAGGTTCCCTGGTCTATCCGGCATTAGAAGTGGCGGAAAAATTGGATGCTACTCTAGTTAATCTGCGCTTCGCAAAACCTTTAGATAAAAAAATAATTACTACTTTAGCTAGGGAGTGTGATAGAATAGTCATTGTTGAAGAAGGAATTCTGGAAGGAGGGGTGGGAACAAGGGTCTTAAAGCTTTTAGAGGAAGAGGGCTTGGGCAATATTAAGGTGAAATGCATCGGCCTTCCAGATAAATTCCTGGAGCATGGCCCGCGCCATATCCTACTTTCCAAATATGGCCTCACATCCCAAGGGATATTAAAGACCATTAGAAGATGGTTAAAGAGCGCTTAGATAGACTTCTCTTTAAAAGAGGTTTCTTTTCTTCGAGAGAGAAGGCGACAAGGGCCATCCTGGCAGGAGAGGTCTACTTAGAGAAGGAGAGGATAGATAAGCCGGGAACCAGGGTGGAGAGCGGGGCGAGGATAGAGGTTAAAGAAAGAAGCCCCTATGTCAGCCGGGGCGGAGAGAAATTAAGGGAAGCACTAAAAGAGTTTGGAATCGACTGTCAAAAGAAGATTGTTCTGGATGCTGGGGCTTCTACTGGAGGATTCACTGATTGTCTTTTGAAGCATGGAGCAAAGAAGGTCTATGCGGTCGATGTTGGTTATGGCCAGTTGGCCTGGAAGCTAAGAAAAAACCCTCGGGTGATAGTAATAGAGAGAAAGAATATTCGCTATTTAACAAAAGAAGAATTAAAAGAGGAAGTTGACCTCGTTACTCTGGATCTCTCCTTTATCTCCCTGACCAAAGTCTTAAAAGAAATTAGCAATCTTTTGACCCCGCAAGGAGAGATTATTGCTCTCATCAAGCCCCAGTTCGAGGCCGGGAGAGAAAAGGTAAAGAAGGGCGGGGTGGTAAGAGATCCCGAGATTCACAGAGAGGTAATTCTTAAGGTTATAGATAAGGCGAAAGGGGAGGGTCTAAAGACAAGGAGATTAATCCCTTCACCCCTAAGAGGTCCGGCAGGGAATATAGAATACTTTGTACATTTAACAAAAGAGGGAAAAGAGATAGAGAATATTCCAGAAAAAATAAGAGAAGTGGTCAATCAGGCCCATGGAGGGAAGTAATGTACCCCGTTAGACCTGGATGCGCTTTTAATGTGTTTTACAGAGTGGAAAGCCTAAAGAACTGTTTAAAGAGAGTCTGATGGGGTGGAAAGGAGGTCTAACGGGGTGAAGAGAATCGGAATAATCGCCAACCCTCGAAAGCCCAAAGCAGAAGAGACCCTTAAAAAGCTGGTCAGTTATTTAAACAAGAAAAGGAAGTCAATCATCCTCGATGAAGCGAGCGCCAAATTAATTAAATGTTCCAGGCTGGGGGTAAAGGATAATAGAGCATATGCCAGATGCGATCTAATCATTGCCTTAGGTGGGGATGGAACCCTTCTGAGAGCGGTAAGGATACTTAAAGGAAAAGAGATCCCCATTCTAGGAGTGAACCTGGGAGGACTGGGTTTTCTCACTGAGGTTACCTTGGGCGAACTCTATGGGACACTGAGTAATGTCCTGGCGGGTAAATATAAGTTGGGGGAGAGGATGGGTCTTGAGGCCACCATCCATCGAGGGAGAAAGAGGATAACCTCTGCCTTAGCCCTGAACGATTGCGTGATTACTAAGGGGGTTCTTTCCCGACTAATCAGATTGGATGCTTTCATTGGGAAAGAGTATCTCACAACCTATGCTGCGGATGGACTCATTATTTCCACCTCTACCGGTTCTACTGCCCACTCCCTCTCTGCTGGGGGACCCATCGTCCATCCCGGCATCTCGGCCATCATCCTCACCCCTATCTGCCCCCATACCTTGAGCAATCGTCCCCTCATCATCTCTGAAGAAGAGGAGATCAGGATTAGAATTGCTTCCCCCCATCCAGACGTTGCTCTTACCTTAGATGGCCAGGAGGTAATAAAATTAAGGGAGAAAGATGTTATCCAGATAAGGAAGGCCCCTTTTAAAGTAAGGCTCATTGTTCCCAGAAAGAAGAGCTACTATCAGATATTGAGGAAGAAACTAAAATGGGGAGGAACCACCTCATAAATTCAAAATGCAAAATGCAAAATGTAAAATGCAAAATGAAAACTTCTCAAATTACTAACTTATCAACTTGTTAACTTATTAACTTATATTATCTTACAGGAGATTATGGTGGCTAAGATAGTAATCGATGAGGAGAGATGTAAGGGGTGTGGGCTCTGCATACCAGTCTGCCCCAAGAACTTAATCGCCATGTCAGATAGATTGAATAATAAGGGGTACCATCCTGTAGAGCAGGTAGGGGAAGAGGAATGTACTGCCTGCGGTTTGTGCTATCTAATCTGCCCCGATGTCGCCATTGAGGTCTGGAAATAGAAGTAGGTAAAAGTGAGAAAGCGGGAAAGTGAGAAAGTGAGAGAATTAAAAAAAATGAAAAATGCAAAGTGCAAAATGTAAATTCTCCAATTCTCCGTTTCTCCGATTCAAAAAAGCGGGGTTTACCTGAAAGGAAATTGTTATGGCTGAGAGAAGACTGATGAGGGGGAATGAGGCCATTGGCGAAGGAGCGATTTCTGCTGGATGTCGTTTCTATGCTGGTTATCCCATCACTCCCCAGAATGAGCTGACTGCTTATATGGCAGAAAGGATGCCCCAGGTAGGGGGAATCTTCATCCAGCCAGAATCGGAATTGGCAGCCATCAGTATGCTCTATGGCGCTTCATTAGCTGGAGCAAGGGCTATGACCTCTTCTTCTTCTCCAGGAATAAGTCTCATGCAGGAAGGGATCTCCTATATAGCAGGAGCAGAGCTCCCCTGTGTCATAGTCAATATCCAGAGGGGAGGCCCGGGACTGGGGAATATCTCCGGGGCCCAGGGAGACTACTTCCAGGCAACAAGAGGGGGAGGGCATGGGGACTATCGCACCTTGGTTTTGGCCCCCCATTCTGTTCAGGAGATGTTTCATCTAGCGAAAGAGGCCTTTGATTTAGCGGATAG
>JAUWXM010000076.1 GCA_030616365.1 bacterium
AACGGTTACTATCAGTTACCTTTTTAAATAATGTAACCGGTTTTAACTGTTTTTAACCGTTGTTAACCGATATTAACTTACCCACACATTAACCCTTATTTTTAGAGCTTTATTCCCTGGAGCAGAAGGAAGCTGGCGAGAAGTCCCAAAACCGCATAGGTCTCAACAATAACCGCCATAACCACGGACTTCATGAAGTCTGCAGGCTGCTTGGCGGTCATGGCTACCCCTGCAGCACATACCCTACCCTGGTGGATGGCAGATAATAGACCACAGAAGGCTACGGGCAGAGAAGTGAAAAAGATCTGCCAGCCTTGATGGATAGAAATAGCAGGAACCTCCCCACCCAAGAACCCGATCTTCATGATCACCAGAAAAAAGATCAGGAAGCCATAGAAACCCTGGGTTCCCGGAAGAACGGTTAGAACCAACAGGTTGCCAAACTTCTCCGGATCTTCGCTCATCAAACCGGCAGAGGCCTGTCCGGCAATGCCTACCCCAATGGCAGAGCCGATCCCGGCAAACAATGCTGCTGCTGCGGCCCCAGCAATAGCGATTGCCAATCCCATTTCCATTTAACTCACCCCCTTTGCAACCGCAAAAGCGCAAAATTTTAAACAAAGACGCAAAGTTTTCTCCTGCGAAATTTGCAGTTACCCTTTTATATTTTTTGATTTTTACTTTTCCATTGTTCAATGTTAATTGCTATTTGACGATGGTGTATTCCTCTTCCCTTCTGAAGGGCGTGAATGGTCTTCCCCCACTCTCAAAGAAGTAGGGAAAGAACTCCACGAACTGTAGCCTCATAGTGTGGATGAAACCACTCAAGGTATTAATGGCCAGATTAAAGGGATGTCCCACTAAAAGGATGGCCAACATTGCCGCATATCCTCCAATGGGAATTTTCTTGAAAACGGCCCCAATAATAACCAATAGGGCGATCGCCATAATATATTTGGCCTTGGGGAATTTTTTGGCAGCTACTATCGCTACCAAAATAACGATTGTTATCATGGCATATCTGATAACGGGTGTCTCAAAAGCTACTTGAGACATGATGTTTATTACCATAGCGATAACACCAGTGACTAAACCTAAAGCCATCAGACGAGAGTAGGACAGGACATTGCCCAAAAGGTTCTTTGCACCGTCCAAAAGGAGGACTAGGCCCAGGCCCATTCCAACAATCTTTCTCTTACTAAATAGACCGTAGAGAACGACTCGGCTGAAAGCGCCAAAGGCCAAAAGCCAAAGACCGATCCTCTTTGCCTGCTCTTTTTCCATCATTGCTGTTATCTGTTGGCCCTTCAAGGTCCAAGACAGGATGAGGAAAAGAATTCCCAAGAATATGACTATCCAGGAACCTTCTCCCAGGAGACCTTCTCTAAACTGATGCCTTAAAAGCTCCTTACTCATCTTGATTATTACTCCAAAGACAATCTGACCAAAACCCAATCCCAGAGCAAGGATGAAGAAGATCATAGGGTCTTTTAGGGGAGCAAAAAGCACTATTCTCTCTAAAAAGTGAGGGATTCTCTCTATTCCAAACCAACCACCAGTCAGAGCGCCGCAGATTATGGCTGCCAATCCTCCCAAAAAGAGTAACTGGAAGAGTCGTCTCCCCTCCTTTATCTTCCAGAGACCGATCAGACTCAAGACACTCAAGATTATTCCATATCCGGCATCTGTCAGACAGAGGCCAAAGAAGAGGAAGAAGAACGGCGCAAGAAAAGGAGTGGGATCTACTGCCCGATATTGAGGGTAACCATATAGTCTGGTCACCATCTCAAAGGGTTTAATCAACCTCTTATTTTCCAAGGCAATGGGAACTTTTTCTTTTGGAGAGGGATCTTTGGTAATAACCTCGATCTCCTTAAATTTCTTCTCCAAATCACCTTTTAATTTTCTGACATCCTCCTTTCTTATCCAGCCCGAAATCCTGAATGTCCCATAGGTCTGGCTGAAGGAACTCTGAATATCCCTCTGGGCCTTGAGGTTGGCAAGATAGTCATATAGAGCAACTACCTTCACCTTTGACTTCTCTAAAAGTACCTTACCCTTTGCTATGAGTTCCCCCCTTTCTCTACCTGCTTTTTCCAGTCTCCCATCAATAAAAGAATTAAGCTGAAGAGGAGTAATGTTAAGGTGGGGATAGAGGACCTGTTCAAAGTTATATCTCTTTAGGGTCTCGCTTATCTTCTGACTATCTTCTTTTAAATAGATTAAAAGGATGTACCTTTTGAGCTTGCTTTCGCTTATTATCTTAAAGAAGAGCCTCTCCTTTGTTACCTTCTTTAAATCCTTTAACAGGTCTTCTATCGCCTGGAAGGAGATAGCGCCCAGAACTACTTCTGTCTTTTGGGTGGGATGGACATCGGATAAAAGCATCTCGAGATTGAGCCAGGGAAGAACCTCCTCCCTCCAGCTGTGGAGTTTTCTAAAGGTATGCCTCAGCCTATTTAAGCGCTTCTCTAATCTCTTACACTTCTCATAGACTTCCTGGTAATCGAACTCTTTGGTAATCTTCTCGAATTCTTTCCTGGATAATAAAAACTTTGGCTTAACAAAACTTTCTAACATCCCTTTCTTCTCTTCGAACCTGGAGAAGAATTTAAGGATGTAGGTGAGATTTCCTAATTGCTTCTCAATGTCCCTCTCCTCCTCAACAGGAAGGGGGACCTTTTCTTCTTTGATATCGACTATCTGGATTGATCCTCTGCCCTGCAGGTATCCTACCAGCTCTTTTCTGTGCTTTTTATGAGTGACGATGTCTATCTTTTGGATAGGTGTTATTGCCATCTCTTGAACCTTTCCATAGTCTCCTTATTAGTGATCTGTGATCGGTGATCAGTGATCGGTTGTTCACAGTTCATGGTTCACTGTTCACTTCTATTTAACGATTTCTCGAGCGATGAAAGAGGCGGCCTTATTCATCCTCTTTTTAGTCGCCTTCTTTATTCGCTCTCTTTCTTTCAGAGACTTTTTCTTTATTTCCTGCGCTTCTTTATTTGCCCGTTCCTCTTCCTTTTTAACTAATCTATCTCCTTCTTTCTCTACTTCGGCTTCTGTCTCTTTTAATAACTCCCCTGCCTCCTTATGGGCCTCCTTTACCTTCTTCTCTGCTTCTTCCTTCGCCTCTTCTAAGGCCTTAGTGCCGGAAGCCTCTTTCTCTTTTATCTTCTTAATCGCTTCCTCAACCATCAATTAAACCTTTCTTCTAAGATCGCGGAACCATATCCTGTAGCAGTCCCTTATCTTAAGGCAACCGGCACAATCTATGGATTTTGCCCATTGGAGATGGTAACAGGAAGGCTTCTCTATTGGGTGAGCCCTATCCCTCTTTCTTCTCTTTCCATGGGATATTCCCTTCGGCCACTTAGCCTTCCCCTTCCTCGGTTTCATCTAATCCCCCCGCTTCCTTCCCTTTACCTCATGGATCATCATGGCATAGCAATCCCTAATATGGCCGCAGGTAGCGCAGTCAATACTCTTTCCCCACTTGAGATGATAACAGTCCTTTCTCTCTACTTTGCTTAGAGGCTCTTTCTTTTGACCTTTTTTTCTCTCCTCAAGATATCTAAAAGCGTCCGCTTTCCTCATATCTACTCCCTAAAACTTTATCTCCATCGCTCGATAGGGACAGGCCTTGATGCATAGCTCGCAGACGATGCACTTCTTCTTATCGAAAGAGACCTTATACGTCTTGGGATCTATGATAAAGGCCCGGGTGGGACAGATAGCAAGACAGGCCCCACAGTGGGTGCACCTCTCTTTAATCCATCTGATATCCTGGGCCAGAGGCTCGATCCTTATTCCCAGGTCCTTTAAAAATTTGATCCCTTTATTGAGATTCTCCCTCTTCCCCTCTATCTCAAGGACCAGCCGCCCCTCTTCCCGCGGAGTAACCCGGGCCTTTAAAATATTGAAGACCAATCCATAGTCCTTCACCAGATGATAGGTAATCGGCTTATCAACTAAGGAATGAGGAAAGGTCAGGACTACTCTTTTCTTTCTTACCATTTAAGTACTCCTCCTCTTTTTCGCTTCTGCCTTTTTCTTATACTCCTTCTCCCAGATGGGATCCGCCACCTTCTTCCATTCCTGGGCATAATCATCCAGCGAAGGGGCAAGGTTAGTAAGAACATGCTCTGCCCCTTCATATGTAGGATGAGCTTTCGCCTCCTTCACCACTTCTCTTAGGATCCAGGGGTGGTCGTGCAAGGGACAGGGGCGGAGGAAGTTATCACAGAAGGGCATTTTAGAACGAAAGGCCTTAAAATAGGGAGAATTTAGAACCTCTTTTAAAGATTTTTCTTTGATATTATCCGTAGCGAAGTGCAAAAAGACGCAGGGTTCCACCTTTCCCTGATTATTGATATGAAAGTACTTTCTCCCGGCAGCCATACATCCTCCCACGATCTGCCCCTCATTGAAGAAACTGGCCAACAGGATGGGCTTCGCTCCACGATAGTAATTTATTTTATCCAAGAGTTCCTTCCTCTGCTGGAAAGTGGCCATGAGTCCCATATGGGGATGGCGGCCGATGGGAACATAGGAGAAGTACCAGCCAAGGATACAGCCTTTTTCTATAAGCATGTCAATGAACTCCTCGCTGATGACCACATCAGCATTTTTCCCGGTATGGG
>JAUWXM010000015.1 GCA_030616365.1 bacterium
GATAGAGATTGCTTTCTTCAGGGCAGGAAGAACATCCTCCTTCTTCTCCACTCTGATGCCCACTGCTCCATAGGCCTCGGCTACTTTGACAAAGTCCGGATTTCCGGCCAGAGAAACAGAAGAGTATCTTCTCTTATAGAAAAGTTCCTGCCACTGTCTGACCAGACCCAAATAGCCATTATCCAAGATGGCCACCTTTACCGGTATCTTATTGTGAACCGCAGTAGCCAGTTCCTGAATGTTCATCTGGAAAGAGCCGTCACCAGCGATATCGAAGACGATTTTGTTTGGACAACCCACCTTGGCTCCGATGCTCGCGGGAAAGCCATAGCCCATGGTGCCCAGGCCACCCGAGGATAGAAAGGTCCTGGGCTTGGTATACTGATAGTACTGGGCAGCCCACATCTGGTTCTGACCCACTTCAGTAGCGATAATGGCCTCGCCCTTAGTCACCTCATAGATTTTCTCCACAACGTACTGGGGCTTCAGCTTCCCGCCCCTTTTATAGGTCAGGGGATGGTTCTTCTTCCACTGCTCGATCTGCTTCAACCAGGCAGATATCTTGGGTTTAGTAACGATCTTGTTGAGTTCTCTTAAGACGTTCTTCACATCCCCCACAATGGGAATATCTACCTGAACGTTCTTACTTATGGCACTGGGATCGATATCCATATGGATGATCTTCGCCTCAGGAGCAAACTTATCTAACCTTCCCGTAACTCGATCGTCGAATCGAGCGCCAATGGCGATGATGAGATCGGAGTCCATGATGGCATAGTTGGCATACTCTGTTCCGTGCATTCCCAGCATCCCTAAAGATAAGGGAGAGTCTTCAGGAAAAGCGCCCAAAGCCATGAGGGTAGTGGCCACAGGAATATCTGTCTTCTTTACTAACTGGATGAGTTCCTTACTAGCCCCGGATAATATCATTCCTCCTCCAGCATAAATAAGGGGCCTGGTTGCCTTTGATATCATTTGGGCGGCCTTCTTTATCTGTCCCGGATGACCAGAAAGTGTTGGCTTATATCCCCGGATCTCTGCTTCCTTGGGGAACTTGGCCTCCGTTTCCTGAATCTGAACATCCTTGGGAAGATCAATCAATACCGGGCCTGGTCTTCCCGTAGAAGCAATATGAAAGGCCTCTTTTACTGTTCTTGCCAAGTCCTTAACATCTTTGACAAGGAAGTTATGCTTGGTGATGGGTCTGGTAATGCCCGTGACATCTGCCTCCTGAAAGGCATCATTCCCTACCAGATGGGTGGGAACCTGACCGGTAATGGCTACAATGGGAATGGAGTCCATATGGGCGGTAGCAATGCCTGTGGTTAAGTTAGTTGCTCCTGGACCACTAGTTGCCATGCAGACTCCTACTTTGCCCGTTGCCCGAGCATAGCCATCTGCCATATGGGCTGCCCCCTGCTCATGCCTGGTGAGAATGAATCTAATAGGAGCATCATATAAGACATCGAATACCGGAAGGACGGCTCCTCCACAGATGCCGAATATGACCTCTACCTTCTCCTTTATCAGACTCTCAATTAAGATCTCTGCACCAGTCTTCTTCAAGGTAAACCTCCTCCAAAATTAAATAACCAAGATACAAGAAACAATACCCAATGCGCTTCGCTGGCATTGGAGAGAGCATCAAATTGATTAATATTTAATCATCAACGGCGGAGAACAAAGTGCGCCGTCCAATATTAAGCATTGGCCAAACAAATTCCAATACCCAATAACTAATCGCCAAACTATTTTGCACTTTGCAATTTGCATTTTGAGTTTATTTTAAAGTATTGAAACTTCAATAAGTAAAAGACGGCGGAGAGCGAAGCGCGCCGTCATTTTAGAATGGCTCCCTTATCCGCTGAACCGACCATCCGGGCATACCTGGCTAAGTAGCCCTTCTTAATCTTGGGCTTCGGAGCCTCCCATCTGGAAAGTCTTTCTTTTATCTCTTCTTCACTCAATTCTACATCTATTTTCTTACCGGGAATATCAATACGTATAATATCCCCATCTTGGACTATGGCTATCGGTCCTCCGCTAGATGCCTCTGGTGAAATATGGCCAATGCATGGACCTCTGGTTCCTCCTGAGAACCTTCCATCTGTAATCAACGCAACGTTCTTCTCCAATCCCATACCGCAGACACTGGAGGTAGGAGTGAGCATCTCCCTCATCCCCGGACCTCCTTTGGGACCCTCATGCCTTATGACGATTACCTCTCCCTTCTTTATCCTTCCTCCTAAGATGGCCTCTACCGCTTCTTCTTCAGAGTCAAAGACCCTTGCCGGGCCTTTATGTTTGAGCATTTCCTTAGAGACAGCAATCTGTTTAACCACCCCACCATCTGGGGCCAGGTTTCCTCTTAAAATAGCGATCCCCCCCTCTTTATGAAGGGGATTTTCAAGGGACCGAATAACCTCTTTTCTCTTTATCTCCCTTCCCTTAATATTTTCTCCAATTCTTTCACCAGTAACTGTCAACTCATCAAGGTTCAGAAGATTTTTCTTTGTTAATTCATTCATAAGAGCCGGTATTCCTCCCGCCTCATCTAAGTCCTGCATATGATACTTCCCAGAAGGGGCAATATCGCATAAGTGGGGGATGCGAGCACTGATTTTATCGAAGAGTTCTAAGTCTAATTCTATTCCGCACTCATTTGCAATGGCCAGAAGGTGCAAGACAGTATTTGAAGAACAGCCCAGGGCCATATCAACAGTAATAGCATTCTCAAAGGCTTTCTTGGTCATTATCTGTAAGGGCTTGATGTCTTTTTTAACAAGTCCCATAATTCTCTTTCCAGCAAGTCTTGCTAATTCTTTTCTCTTATCAGAAACGGCCAGAATGGTCCCATTCCCTGGAAGAGTCATGCCCAAGGCCTCAGAGAGACAGTTCATAGAATTAGCAGTAAAAATTCCCGCACAGCATCCCTCTCCCGGACAGGCAACATCCTCTAACTCTTTCAGTTCCTCTTCGGTCATCTTGCCAATAGCCACCTTCCCTACCCCTTCAAAGACATTGATGAGATCCACATCCTTTCCCTTATACCTGCCAGCGAGCATCGGTCCGCCAGAAACAATCAAGGAGGGGATGTTGAGCCGAGCAGCGGCCATGAGCATCCCGGGGGTGATCTTATCGCAGTTAGTGAGTAGTACTAATCCATCGAAGGGTTGAGCAATGGCCATGCTCTCTACAGAATCAGCGATGAGTTCCCGAGAGGCTAAGGAATACTTCATCCCCGGATGGTTCATGGCGATACCATCGCAGATTCCAATGGTGCCAAACTCAATGGGTGTTCCCCCGGCTGCCTTTATTCCTCTTTTTATCTCCTTGGCTAACTTATCAAGATGGATGTGGCCAGGAACAATCTCATTGGCTGCATTGGCGATGCCGATAATGGTCTTGGCAATATCTTCGTCTTTTAAGCCCAGGGCCTTCATGAGGGATCTATGGGGCGCCTTTTCATACCCCTTCTTCATAATATCGCTTCTCATCTTCTAGCTCCTATTAGAGTAATTATTTAGTATATCTCATAAGTTCTATTCTGTCAACCCCGCTCCTCCGTAAGGGACGGGGTCAAATTGTTATTTCGCATGATTAAGGCATCCTCGCCGGTATCGCTGTAATATCCCTTTTGGATGCCCCCTACTTCGAAACCGAACTTCTTATACAAATTCTGGGCTGGTGAGTTAGAAGGTCTTACTTCTAAAGTGGCCCTCTCTGCCCCCTTCGATACCGCTAATTTTAAAAGAAACCTTATGAGTCTCTCCCCAATCTTCTTTTTCCTATATTCTGGATGGACGGCAAGGTTTGTAATATGTGCTTCATCAAAGGTAATCCAGAATCCAGCATAGCCCACTACTCTGCCTTCGCTCTTAGCAACCAAGAAGCAGGAAGAATCCCTCTCTTTCAGTTCTGCCAGGAAGGCCTCCCTCGTCCAAGGGGAAGGGAAAGAGGTCCTCTCAATCTCTAGGATCTCATCAATATCTTCTTTTCTCATATCCTCAATAGTAATGGGAATCAAGAACATTCTCCAAAAAAGAAACCTGTTATAAGCCTCAAGCCACAAGCTTTTTGCAGCCTGAAGCCTGGAGCCTTTCATTTTTCCACTGGTGCTCGAACATAGATAGGCTTTAAAGTTGAAAGTTCGCTCTTTTTGCCTCTCTTTAATTTCTTCAATCCCAATTCAGCGATGGATGAAGCATTTGGTAGTCTTCTCGCCTTAGGGGCGAAGACCGCTTTTCTTCCTAACTTCTTCTTTACCAAATCCCCATAAACCTCAATTCCATCCCCCAAAAATACGACTTTGGACTTTGGTCCGCCCAACTGTCTTTGCCAGTTGGGCGGATGGACCTTGGACTTTATCTTCTTCAATAACTCACCCGGCTCACAAGCCATATACTTAGTAAGCCTCTTTCCATTCTTATATAAGGCGCAATAGACCTCTCCTTTGCGAGCATCCAGAATAGGGCAGATTAAATCCTTACAATGGGAAAGATTGAAGGCCAGTCCATCCAGAGTTGGTATTCCAACAACAGGGATATTTAATCCTTGGGCCAATCCCTTGGCAGTAGCAATCCCAATACGTAATCCGGTAAAGGAGCCTGGCCCTAAAGAGACAGCGATTCCATCCAAATCTTGAATAGTCAAAGAGGCATCCTTCAGTACCTTATCTATAGCAGGCATAAGCCTTGAAGTATGAGTCTCCTTTAAATTTAGAGTATACTCTGCAATCAATCTTTCCTCATCCATCAGAGCAACAGAACCCGTCATAGTTGAGGTTTCAATCCCTAAAATCCTCATATTCATCCTTATCAACTTATCAACTTATCAACTATATTCTGGTAATGCTTTCCTTTTGGAATAAATTCTATTCTTCTTCTATGCTCGTCGATAATTTCCAGATTTATGATTAGGACTTCTTCTGGCAAGAGTCTTCTTACCTTCTCCGCCCATTCAACGATGGTTACTCCCTCTCCATAGAGATATTCTTCGTAGCCCAGATCATAGACCTCTTTAAGATTATCTATCCTGTAAAGGTCAATGTGATAGACGGGTAATCTTCCCTTATGCTCCTTAATTAAGGTGAAGGAAGGACTGGTTACATAATTTTTATTCTTCACTCCCAAGCCTTTTGCCAAACCCTGGGTCAGAGTGGTCTTCCCACTCCCCAACTTCCCAATTAGAGCAACAACATTTCCCGGTCGAAGTAATTTACCTATCTTCTTTCCCAGTCTTATTGTCTCTTTTGCGCTCTTCGTCTCTACAATCATCTTCTGTATCCCGCTATCTGCGTTTTGATCTGCGGACATTGCTTGATTTTGAGCAAAGCGAAAAACAAGGTTCTTGAGCGAAGCGAAAGGCTTCCTTATATTCATGCTCTCTCGGATGCCAGCGAAGCCCTGAACCATATGGTTCAGGGCGAAGCGCATCCGGCATCAGCGTCTCAGGCTTCGCCTTTAGCGATGGCCCTCACCACATCTGCCTTTCCCACAATGCCCACGATCTTATTCTTCTCCATAACAGGTAGAAGATACTTTCTCTCTGTGGACATTAGAGTTGCGATATCCTCGATATAGGTATCCGGTGTGATGGTGATTACCTTTTTTGTCATGACCTCAGAGACCTTTTGGCCTAAGATCCTGCCCATTTCTTCCTCAAATCTCTTGGGGCTCTCTAAATAGATTACTCCTTCCAAGAGCTGGACCACGGTAGGAATGTGGACCTTCTTATCTCTGATGATTAAATCCGCCTCAGTAACAATTCCCTTTAATCTATTGTTTTCATCCACTACCGGTGCTCCGCTTATCCTGTACTCTACCAGAAACTTTGCCACCTCCTTTACCGTCATATCCTCTTTCACTGTTAATACTGTCTTAGTCATGATATCCTTCGCTTGAACCACCATCTCCATCACTCCTTTCTTAGGCTTTTGAAGGCCTGGGGTAGTTTCTCCAAAACATCAGAAGCAACGAGAGATTCCTCTCCTTTCTCTTGGGCAGCCAGATCCCCTGCCAGGCCATGGAGATAGACTCCCATCTTTGCTGCTTTTAAAGGTTCTATTCTCTGAGCTAAAAGGGAACCGATCATCCCGGTCAATACATCCCCCACACCAGCAGAGGCCATCCCCGGATTTCCCGTAGGATTGATGTAGATATTTCCTTCTGGATCAGAGATGACGGTTCTTGCCCCTTTTAAAACAACGATTACCTTATATTTCTGGGCAAAGTCGCCTGCAATCCTTATTCTATTCTCCTGTACCTCTTTTGCTTTTTTACCTATAAGCCTCGCCATCTCACCAGGATGGGGAGTAATTATTGCGGGCCGCTGGTCGCTAGTCGCTGGTCGCAGGATAGAGAGATGACTTACGAGGGCATTAAGGGCGTCGGCATCGATGATCATGGGAAGAGAAATCTTCTTTATTAGATTTATTACCAGTTGTTGTGTCTCT
The DNA here is from genome assembly GCA_030616365.1 of bacterium. Taxonomy (GTDB): domain Bacteria; phylum UBP18; class UBA7526; order UBA7526; family UBA7526; genus JAUWXM01. The sequence goes on from JAUWXM010000015.1 coordinate 6,455, forward strand.
TTATTTGTAGATAGTCCGGGGCCAAGAGCAAGAGCATCTGCTTTTTCAGAAAATTCTATGATCTCTTTTTCTGCTTTCAAAGAAAGGGTTTTCTTTTTTGACTCTGGTAGGGGTAAGGTCATCCCTTCAGTTAATTTAATCTCCATGATCTCATTCAGACTCTCTGGGATGCCCAGGGTGACTAAACCTACTCCACTTCTTAGAGCCCCAAAGCAGAGAGAGGCCGCCTGAGAAGTCAAGGTTGCAGCACCGGTCATACCAACTGAACCAGCAATGACAAAGAGATGGCCGTAGGTTCCCTTGTGGGTATCTGGCCTCCTTGGTTCTAAATAAGTAGAGATTTCTTCTTTAGCAATTAGGTTTACTTTAATCCTTTCATCTTCCAAGAATCTCTTGGGGATTCCGATATCGGCTACTTTTAATTTCCCCGCATACCCTGCTCCGGGATAGACGACCAATCCTATCTTGGAAAGACCGAAGGTTATGGTCAAATCTGCCCTTATTGCTTCTCCGGGGACTCTACCTGTGCTTCCCTCCACTCCAGAGGGGATATCTACAGAAACAATAGGCTTCTTCAAAGTATTGATAAACTTAATGGCCTTCGCTTCCAATCCTTTTGGTGTACCCTTTATCCCTGTTCCCAGAATGGCATCAACAATTAAATCTGCCTTTTTGACTTCTTGTTCAAACTTTTCTAATCTCCGGAAAGTAACAATTTCTATTATTTCTATCTTTTGTTTCAATGCTTTTTTAAGATTGGTTTTCGGGTCCTTCTTGAGTTTTTCCTTCCTTGTTAATAAGAATATTCTAATCTTTGTTTTTTCTTTTGTTAAAAGGCGAGCGATTACCAGTCCATCTCCACCATTATTCCCCTTGCCACAGAAGATAGAGACCCTTTTCCCTTCCAAGGGAGCATAACGGGATTTGATTGCTCTGACTACTGCTCTCCCGGCATTCTCCATAAGTTCTATTGAAGGAATCCCAGAGGCAATGGTCTTTCTATCAATCTCTCTCATCTCTTCTGCAGTAACAACCTTCATCTACTCTCCTTTCAGTCGATGCACTGATTAGCACTGATTTTACTACACTGATTAGCACCGATTTAATCCGTGCTCATTCGTTATTCATCCGTGCTCATCCGTGTTTGATAGCGATGGCCTGAGCAATAGCATACTCTTTGGTATGAGACATAGATACCAGAACTTCGTCTATCCCTAATCTCCTCGCAATCTCTTTAGTCTTCCCCACTAACTTAACCTCTGGCTTTCCATCATTATTATGGGTGATCTGGATATCTCTCCATCTTACCCCTTTTCTCCATCCCGTTCCCAGGGCCTTCATCACCGCTTCCTTGGTAGCGAAGTGGGCTCCATAGAACTGATATCTATTCTTTTTCCTCGCTCCCCGGATAATCTCTTCCTTAGTAAAAACCCTTTTCAGAAACCTACCATTATTATCAATGGCCCTTTTTATTCTCTCTGTCTTAACAATATCTATTCCCACGCCTTTGATCATCTCATTCTCCTTATTTTGACAGTATACTATATTTCCTTGCAGAAGGCAAACCCCGTTAGAAATAAGATGCCAGAGGTGTCTGCCTTACCTTTGGTAAGGATTTCTAGCGGGGCAAACAAAAAGCCTGTCTCAAAAAAAGACAGGCTTTGAGTCAGGTTAAAGTGAAACAAAGACTACGAGAATTTTAAGGAGTTATCTCAGATCGCTTAGATAGACCCCTTTAGAAGACAGGGTGCTTTCCTTTCCTAAGATATTCTTGGCCGCCAGTTCATCGACAATATAGATCACCTTTCCTTTTTTAGCATATTCTAAAGAGAGGGAGATGGGTAGATCGGGAGTCACCGACCCCAAAAGAGAACCAGCGATAGCCTCTCTCTTTCTCTCCCCATTGGCTAAAAGGAGTATCAAGGGGGCCTCATAGACCAACCCGGCCCCCATAGAGACGGCATAATGGGGGGATTCCTCTACACTGGAGAAATGGCCATCCTGTACAGCATTCTGGATGGTATTCTCATCTAACTTAACCAGAAGCATCCTCTCTTCCAAAGGGATGCCACACTCATGGAAGCCGATGTGTCCCTTTTCTCCCACTCCTACTACCTGAAGGTCGATTCCCCCGTAAGATCTAATCAATTCCTCATAACCATCCAGGATCTCTCTCTTTATCCAGGAAAGATAATCGCTTTTAGTAGTATCTGGAATAGAGACCGCTTTACCAAAATTGGTTCCTTTTAACTCATAATAGGAGGAATCGTCTTTGTGATTTTTCAATTCCTGAATTAATCTCTTCTCTTCTACCTTAGTACCTTGAGGGATAAAGGTCTTAGCAAAAGAGGGCGTAAGTTTCTGAAAGAGTTGCTCAGACATAAAATGGGCGTAGCTCTCCAGATGTCTGGCCCTCTCCTCCGGGGTGGCTCCAGGGAGACCGATATATTCATCGAGGTTGAAGGAGACTATCCTCTGGGCATCGAAGAGATGCTGGTTACTGGCAAGAATATCATAGAGGCCCGTGGGAGTACTTCCGGTAGCCAATCCCAGGACCATTTTCTCCTTCTCTTTATTGGGGATAAAACTCAAGATCTGCCCCAGTACGATCTGGGCAGCCACCTGGCTCATCTGTCTCTTATCTTTAGTAATATAGACTTGAAATCCCATTGCTACCTCTCTTTACTTTTATTCCTTTGTTCCCCTACCCTTGGCTTCCATGAAGATCCTCGTAATGGCTCGGGCCAACTTATCTGGCTCATGGCGCAGGTAGTCCTTGGTGCTCATGAGATTTGCTTTGACTATCTTAACTCCCATCTTTTCTATTTTTTCCTCATCTACCGCTACCGGGAAGGCCTTCTCCTCTTCATACTTTTTGGCAAGCTCTGGAGGACCCTGGCTGGTATTTACCAGAACATGGTCCAGGAACCTACTCTCAGTATGCCTATAGATGGCCTCTATATGGTCTGAGGCGGAATAATTGTCCGTTTCTCCCGCCTGGGTCATGATGTTGCAGACATAGATCTTAATGGCCCTTGAGTTCTTTATGGCCTCTATCATCCCTTTTGTTAAAAGGTTGGGCATCACACTGGTATAGAGAGAGCCCGGGCCGATAACAATTATCTCTGCTTCCTTTATGGCTTCCAGAGCCTCGGGATAGGAAGGAGCATCAGAAGGCAAAAGGGAGAGCTTCTCGATCTCACCTCCCGCCTCAGGAATCTCTGCCTCCCCTTTTATTACTCTCCCGTCTTTCATCTTTGCCTGGAGAGAGACGTCGCTTAGGGAAGAGGGAAGGACCCGACCACGAATGGCCAGTACCTTGCTGGTAGCCCTCACGGCGCTGGCAAAGCTCTTGGTCACCTCACGCATTGCGGTGATAAAGAGGTTCCCAAAGGAGTGACCCTTCAGTTCGCTGGGACCTTTGAATCTATATTGAAAGAGATCCTCCATCAGGGGCTCGGTATCTGCCAGGGCCACCAGGCAGTTCCTGATATCCCCGGGGGGAGGCATGGCGAAGTCCTTTCTTAATCTTCCCGAGCTTCCTCCGGAATCGGCCACAGTAACAATGGCCGTTAGATTAGAGGTATACTCCTTTATTCCCTTTAAGAGGCTGGAGAGGCCGTGTCCTCCTCCAATGCCTACTATTCTTGGACCACGCCTGAGTTGCCTCTTCTCATAGACCACATCGACCAAATCCTTCTTTTCCTGGGAGGCGAAGAGGGAGTAGATGGATTTTAATAATCGTTGCAGACCCAAAGCGATGCAGATTAAGCCCAGAAAGAGAATGAGCATAACTACCGGCCTGGTTACCAGGGCCTCAGAGAGAAAGATTCTCTCAAAACCCTTTACAAACTGGGGAGGCCTGGGAAGACGCAATAGGCCACCCAATCCCGTTCCAAGAAAGATAATCCCGACAAGTAAAAGGATTATCCATCTTTTAATAAGCATCCCGGGATAGAACCACTTCAATATCTTCTTTAACTTCACCCCATTCTCCTTTCGATAAGATCAAGCATCTCTTTGACTGCTTCTTTCATCCCCACCATTACTGCCCGGGCGATGATGTTATGGCCGATATTTAACTCCTCTATTTCGGAAATCTTGGCTATTCGAGAAACATTCCGATAGGTGAGGCCATGACCAGCACTAACTTCGAGACCCAATCTCTTTGCCTCTCTGGCTGCTCTTGAAATGCGGGTGAGTTCTTTATCTTTCTTCTTCTTGCTTTTTGCCTCTGCATAGCATCCGGTATGGAGCTCCACCATCTGAGCCCCTGTCTTAGTAGAGGCCTTGACCTGCTTTAGATTCGGGTCTATGAATAGACTTACAATAATTCCTTTCTTTCTTAATCTTTTGACCGCTTTTGAAATCTTCTTCAAGTTTCCCGTTACATCCAACCCTCCTTCAGTAGTCAGTTCTTGTCTTTTCTCTGGCACCAGAGTAGCCTGATCCGGTCTTATCTTGCAGGCGATCTTTAGAATCTCCTCTGTTACCGCCATCTCTAAGTTGAGCCTCTTGACCTTCTTCCTCAAAACCTTTACATCCCTATCCTGGATGTGGCGTCGATCCTCTCTCAAATGAACGATAATGGAGTCTGCTCCTGCTTCTTGAGCCAAGAAGGCAGCCTCTAAGGGATCTGGCTCTGGAGCCCTTCTGGCCTGCCTTACCGTAGCCACATGATCAACATTCACCCCTAATCTAACCATTTTTATCTCCGAATATCTTGTTTATCTAGTTTGTTTGCCTGTTTCCCGGTTTTCCAGTTTTCCGGTTTTGAACTGGCTAACAGGCTAACTGGCCAACTGGCTTAACAAAATATTAACCTAATTTCTTATGGATTACTTTGCTTATCTCTCGAGCAATAGCCTCGATCTCTTTTCTCTCTCTTCCCTCAACCATTACCCTGATAAGAAGCTCGGTGCCTGAAGGGCGAACTAAAATTCTCCCGCCACTGGCGAGTTTCTTCTCTGCCCTCTCAATCTCCTTCTTAATCTCCAGAACTTTTAATGGATCTCTCTTCTTCTTGACCCTGACGTTGATTAGAACCTGGGGAAGTTTCTCCATAACCTGGGCAAGTTCAGAAAGAGGCTTATTCCTTCTCTTCATGATGAAGAGTATCCGGAGGGTAGTGATTATTCCATCTCCCGTAGTATTATGCTCTAAGAAGATGATGTGTCCTGACTGCTCCCCACCCAGCTTTAGATTCTCTCTTAGCATTTTATCCAGAACGTATCTATCGCCAACCGGGGTTCTCAGAACTTTTCCCCCCATCCTCTCCAATGCTAAATCCAGTCCCAGGTTACTCATCACAGTGGCCACCAGGGTCTTCTTAGGAAGTCTCTTTATCCTTATCAACTCCTGGGCACAGAAAGCCATCACCTGATCCCCATCGACCACCTCTCCCTTCTCATCTATGGGGATTACCCGATCCCCATCCCCATCAAATGATATCCCGATATCTGCCTTTTCTTTTAACACCCTCTTTCGGGTTACTTCGGGATAAAGTGGGCCACAGTTCTCATTAATATTTGTTCCATCGGGCTTGTTATTCAAAACGATCATTTCTGCCCCAAGTTCTTTCAAAATCTGGGGTGCTACCTGATAGGTAGCACCATGGGCACAATCGACTACTATCTTATATCCTCTAAGATTCAAACCTCGATGAAAAGATCTCAGGATAAATCCCTCGTATCTCTTGGGAGCATCGTCAATAGGGCAGATCCTACCGATCCTCTTTCCCGTGGGGCAGGGTACTCTTTTCTTCCTGAAGAGGAGTTCTTCAATCTTCTTCTCATAATCATCGGAGAGCTTAAAGCCCTTTCGGGAGAAGAACTTAATTCCATTATCATGATATGGGTTATGGGAAGCGGAGATGACAATTCCCGCATCGGCCTTTAGAGATTTTGTGAGATAGGCGATGGCGGGAGTGGGAAGGATGCCCAATTTAAAAACATCTCCCCCCGCAGAGGATATCCCACTAGCCAGGGCTTCTTCAAGCATAGGACCGGATAGACGGGTATCGCGACCGATGGCCAGGGAGGTCTTCTCCTTATCCTTCTTGAAGAAAAGAGCTGCTGCCTTCCCTAAACGAAAGACAAGTTCTGGAGTCATGGGATAGAGATTGGCTACTCCTCTTATCCCATCGGTACCAAAAAGTCTACGCAAGGTCTACCCCGTTAGAAATAGGAATCGCTTCAAAGAAGCGTTTCCGTAAATTTTTCCTATTCTCGGTATACCATCTACCACTTTTCCCACCTCATACGCCCTAAATATAAACATCGTCCCAGTCGCTAATTTCTAACGGGGTCTACTCCATAAATACTATCTTGCTGCCTAAAGTGACCTCGAAAATAGAAGGGGTGATAGAGACTACCTCGATCTTGGGGGGCACAGTAACCTCTGGCTTCAGTTTGTAGGTGCCCCGAGAGAGATCACTGACATCTATGGCTACCGTGACATCCGTAGCCTTCAGGGTTGCCATCGCCTCCTGGGGCCCCCTTAAGAGAATGGTTGCTTCCTTCTCTTTTAGTCGGGCCTCAAGAAGGGAAGAGGGGGGTTGCATGATCTTAACCGGGACACCCGTAAATTTCTTCTCCACTAGTTCCCGGACTAGATCTATCGATACTTGAATGGGCACTTCTCTTATAATCTTCAAACCTTCTTCTGTAAGATTTGCCTTCACTACTTTAGTAATGCCTTCCGAGGTGCCGCTTACGTCTATAGAAGTGGTCGGTATTCCCGCCAAAGCTTCCAGTCTACTCTCCGCGCCCCTAACCCTGAGACTCTTTGGACTGGCGGTGATCTTCCCTATTCCATAGCCCGGGGTGGGTTTCCCCAAGATGGTAGGTTTTATCTCAATCTCCTTAGTAGTCAGAGATTCTATGTTGACCGAAACTATCCTCGGTCTTATCTTGACCACCCTCACCCCTTCGGGACATTTTCTCTTGAAGTCCTCTGAGGGATAAAGGAACTGGCCTTTCTCCTTCCCTTTAAGATCGAGATAGACCTTAATTTGCTTTCTTTCCAGGCCTAGGATGATGTTGCGGGGGCCTTGGAGGCTTACGGAAACTGTTTTGGGAGACACGGTGGGAACAAGATCAGCAAGCTCAGTATAGAAATCAAGTGGTACATCACCAAAGGTCCGAATCTCTCCCTGCTGACTCAAAACATAGAAGAATAGGGCCAAGGCACAGCCCAAAGAAGCCAGTTTAATCCCCAGATTATGCCGAAACCAATTCCTCATTTCTCTTTTCCTTTGGGGAGGGGCCGAAGTAATAGATTCTGCAGTGTCTTGGATAGGGTAGTTTCATCCAGATCCCTGGTTAGTCTTCCCCCAACCGCCAGAGATATCTTCCCCGTCTCTTCAGAGACAACAATCACTATGGCGTCCGTCTCCTCCGAGAGACCCAGAGCCGCCCTATGCCTCATTCCCATCCTCTTAGAAACATCTGGATTTCTGGTAAAGGGCAAGAGACACCCCGCAGCAGCAACTCTATTGCCCTGGATGATGACCGCTCCATCATGAAGCGGGGTGGAAGGTAGGAAGATGGTGGATAGTAGCTCCCGACTCACCTCGCTATCGATTCTTATTCCAGTCTCGATGTAGGTCTTTAATCCCGTCTCTCTTTCCAGAGCGATGAGCGCTCCTTTCTTCTTCTTGGAAAGGATAGCTATGGCCTCTATTATTTGGTCAAAATAGCCGGGTTTGGCTTCCTTTAAGAATCCTCTAAAGAAGCGCCTCTGGCCAACCTCTGCTAAGGCCCTCCTTATCTCCGGAGCAAATAAAATAACGAAGGCAAGTATCAAGACCTGCCAAAGGCCTTTCACTAAGAAGTTGAATGTAGTAAGTTTCAGTCTTTGAGCGATAAAGGCCGCAATAAGCAGAATGAGTAAACCTTTTAAAACCTGAACCGCTCTGGTTCCCCTCACTAAGAGAAAAAGCCAGTAGAAGAAGAGGGTTACTACCAAGACATCAATAACATATAATCCATACCTTACAATTACTTCTCTCATCCTACGGCTTTCCTTATGGCATCTGTCATATCCGCCACTCTCTTCATCTCTAGTACATCGTGGACTCTTATAATATCGGCCCCATTTAAAATAGAAACGGCCGCTATGGCCGCTGTTCCCTCTAATCTCTCTTCTACCGGAAGGTTCAATACATTCCCGATTACCGATTTTCGGGAAGGGCCGACCAGTATCGGTCGACCTAAGGATTTGAATTCAGAAAGTCTATGGAAAATCTCTAAGTTATGTTCCGTTTTCTTACCGAAGCCTATACCGGGGTCGATAATTATTTTTTCCTCATCTATTCTCTTTCCCTTGGCAAATTCAATCCTCTCTCTTAAGAAAGAAGTTATCTCTCCTACTATATCCCCATATTTGGGATTCTTCTGCATATTGCGTGGCCTGCCCTGCATATGCATCAAGACCAAAGGGGCCTTATATTTCGAGACCACTCCGGCCATCCCCTTATTCACGCGCAGGGCACTGATATCGTTCACCAGAGAGGCCCCAGAGTCCAAAGCCTCTCTTGCCACCTGGCTCTTATAGGTATCGATTGAGATGGGAAGGTTAATCCTTTTAACAAGTCTTTTGATCACTGAGATGGTTCTTCTCATCTCCTCTTTTAAAGGGACCGGCCTTGCTCCCGGCCTGGTTGACTCCCCGCCGACATCGATGATATCCGCTCCTTCCTCGGCCATCCTCTCTGCCTTTTGGAGAGCAGAATCTATCCTGTTATATCTTCCCCCATCAGCAAAGGAATCCGGGGTGACATTTAGTATTCCCATGATAAGGGTTCCGCCACCGAGCCTCAAAGTATATTTACCGCATTCTATTTCCCATCTCTTACGCTTGAAATTAGTAAGGAGATTCTTTAAATCCCCTGCAATCTCTGCTAAACCAAAGGGTTGCCGCTTTAATTTCTCAACGAGCAATCGATACTGCTTCTCTGTTCCCAGTAATAGAACATCCGATCTTTTTCTCTTTAAATCGATTACTCCCCGGCTGATGGCCGCCTCTGCCCCTAAGGATAATGCCTCCTGCTTCAGTATATTCACTGCCTGGGGCCTTACCTTTTCTAACTTTACAGCAAAGGAAAGGGCCTTGGGAGCCATGAGCCTCAGGCCATAGGAGTCAACCCCAATCCTCTTCAGTTCCCTCTTTGCCTTAGAGAGGCTTTCAATTATTACTACTCGCGCATTACTCAAGAGTATCTCCCGTTGATGTTTGTCTTTTGTTAATCGGTTAGGGCTATCCGTTCGCCCGTCCCTCGCTTTCTGCTCGGGATCCTTAGTGAGGTGCCCTGAACAGAGCGAACGGGTATCGATAACGTTTAAAGGTTACGTCTTTAAAAGATAACGCTCGGCATAACCGGCGGGGTCACGAGCGGAGCGAGTGGCCCCCGTCCGAGTTGATGCCATTGTTAGGAACACACTTCACTAATTGTCATCTCCATTTGCTTTCTTGTTAACCTTGTTAGTTCTGAAGTCCCATTTTCCTTCGGCCAGGGAGGGCAACGGAAGGTCTCGGAACCGAAATGTTAGCATTTCCGTGACGACCTTCTCGGGGATTCTTATACTTACAGATATGGGATAGTTGATTTTCTTACCTGCAAATGGATGGTCCTTGGTTTGGTCGGGAATGCAAAGTGCTACCCGTGTATGGCCGCCAGAACCAGTCGAGCCTCTGCGCTCAAACCGCTGACCTGAAGAATCAACAGCTTGTACGGTATGCCCAATGTATCGGTGGCCCAAGTATGTCATAGGGATCCTTTTGTTGAAGTTTTCGTATTCCTTCTTAAACTTGATATGGCGACCCGCGACAACGTAAAATGCATCGTCAGTTCCACTCGTCTGAAGAGCGAAGGGGCCGCAATACATAGGTTCACTCATGCTTTTACCCAAGTTCGTGAACTTTAATGTCTTCCATTCCTTGACATGTATCACAGGTATCTCAAGTTCCAATAGGCTGAGTCTGCTCGCTTCTGAGCACCCTTTGGTTTCGTGTATATAGACGCTAGGGGGGAAGTTTCCTGTGTGTGTAGAGTAGCTGGTGAGAGGACATGGTATTCCTTCGGTAATCTCGACTTTCTTTAGTGGCTTCACATAGCCGAGAAGTATGTCAGACGGAACTGAGTCAAGCACCTTTTCAGGACGCTTCGAATCAAGGCAATGGAAGCTCATGCATATTGTAATGCCTTGCTTGGGTACTTGAGGTGAATATAGCATCCGATAAACTCGGAGTTTGTACTTGCCGCAATCAGACACTTGCTCCGGAGCCTTGGCGAGCTCACCATAGCACGGCAAGCCAAGAGAAATCAGCATCAATGCAGTAAGTGTGAGGTAAGTACCACGCATCTGTCTACTTCCTGTCTTATTATAACGTTCCTAACATAGAGGTTTATCTGTCCTAACAAGATAACCCCGTACGGGGTTACTTCCATAGGGGCTTTGCCCCTCTGGCAGTCGGCAAAGTCATGCTTTGCCTCCCTGTCACCCCCTGGGGGCAAGCAGATTCTTTCCCCCAGACCCCCTAATCCTCAGCACCAGAATTTATTTAAATTCCGATGCTTCAAAATTACAATTACGGCTATTTCTAACCATATCTAACCATATAATTCCTTCTAAAAAATTATTCTTATTTTTGCTAAATACTTTATTCATCAGTATTTAGCTCCTAATCATTACCTAACAACTTGTATATTTATACGGCTTACCAAAACCGTATAATGAAATTCGGTGGCATAGCCAAAATTATTTGTTCTCTTTCGGTCCTCTACCATTTTTTATTGCTAATTTTGCATTGTTAATTTTGCATTGTTTATTCATCCTCGGATGAGGGCTAAAGCCTCTGCTCGGGCAGCAGTTCTCTTCCGGAAGACCCCCCTTACCGCAGAGGTGATGGTTACTGAACCCAGCTTCTTTATCCCCCTGATGATCATGCAGAGATGCTCGGCCTCTACTATCACTAAGACCCCCTGGGGCTTCAGGGTATCCATAATGGTATCTGCGATCTCCTTGGTAAGC
>JAUWXM010000053.1 GCA_030616365.1 bacterium
CAGAACGATTAAAGAGATGGTGAAGCCCAGCCCCATTCCCAGACCATCAATGAGAGAACGAAGGAGGGGATTCTTTGAGGCGTAAGCCTCTGCCCTTCCCAAGATGATGCAGTTAACAACAATGAGCGGTATGAAGAGGCCGAGCACCTTATGCAGTTCATAGAAGAAGCCGGCCATGAGCATATCGATGATGGTGACGTAGGAAGCAATGATGACGATAAAGGCCGGGATCCTCACCCGAGGAGGAATGAATCTCCGTAACAAAGAAATAGTACAATTTGAGCCCACTAAGACTACGGTAGTGGCCAGTCCCATGGCCACCCCATTTATGGCAGCGGTAGTCACAGCTAAGGTGGGACACATTCCGAGAAGTAGTCTGAATATTGGGTTCTCGGCAATAAATCCCTTAGTAAATTCTCTCTTGAGATCCATTCACTCTTCCTTTAAAATCTCCTCTTTGTGCTTCAAGAATATTTTTAAGCCTTTATCCACTGCTTCGGTTGCTCCTCGGGAAGAGATGGTGGCACCAGTCAAAGCATCGATATCGCCTTTATCCTTCTTGACCGCTAATCTTCCATTAACCAGTTTAGAATTGGCCAAGGATTTTTCTTTGAACTGGTTCTTAAATTCCTCTTTTTCAATATTTGCTCCCAGGCCAGGAGTCTCCATATGCGCCAAAATCTCTATCCCAGTAATAGAGTCATCCTCAGGATTCACTCCCATCATAATGGTGATGAAACCACTATATCCTTCCCCTTTTGAAGAAAAAGCAACTCCTATAATCTTCCCCTCCTTTTTTCCCAGATAGAAGGTTATTTCCTCAGTCTCTTTCTTATCCTTTAGAGGATCGTTATCAAAGAGGGGAAGGACAGATTTAATTGCTTTTAGCTGTGCTAATCTCTTCTGCTCTAAGCGCGGCTCTTTGGTGAGTCTATCCACTCCTGCCAGGGCCAAAGCCGCTATAAGACAGACCAGAGTCAGAACCACAACCAATCTCAGTGATTCTCTCATCTCACTTTCTCACTTGCTCCGTTAGAGACGCGTTTCTGCTTTCATCTTACACTTCAGTCTCTTTCGGGGCCTGCTCACTTTCCCCGTTTCACTCTTGCCTTTTTCCTCGGTCTGATGAAGCGGTCGATTAAGGGCGCGAAAGCATTCATCAGAAGAATAGAGAAGGAGACCCCTTCTGGTGGACCTCCCTTTAATCTAATTAAAGCAGTAATAGCACCACAGCCTATTCCAAATATCATCCTCCCTGAGCGAGAAGTAGGAGAAGTAACCGGATCGGTGGCCATGAATAAAGCACCCAATAATAGGCCACCGGCTAAAACGTGGAATAAGAAAGGGCCTCGAAATAATTCTGCTCCGCCAAATAACCAGCAGAGGATTCCAGCAGTAGCGATGAAAGTAAATGGTATATGCCAGGTGATGTGTTTTCGAAGAAGAAGATAGAGTGCCCCAATAATTAGAGCCAAAGCAGAAGTCTCACCAATACAGCCTCCCACATTGCCTAAGAATAAGTCTTTCAAAGGGGTTAATATACTATTCTCTTTCAAAGCGGTTAAGGGCGTGGCATAGGTCAGGGCATCGAAGGAAATAAATCTTGGGGGAGACCAGGCAGTCATGGCCACAGGAAAGGAGATTAAGAGGATGGTTCTGGCAACAAGGGCGGGATTGAAGATATTATGCCCCAGTCCACCAAAGGCCTGCTTTCCGATGGAGATGGCGATGGCTCCTCCTGCCCCGGCCATCCACAATGGGATACCAGGAGGAAGGTTAAAGGCTAAGAGGATCCCAGTGACTACTGCGCTCCCATCGAAGATAGTAACTGGTTTCTTACATAACTTCTGAATAATAGCCTCAGTAATTAGGGCCGAGAATGTGGTCACCAGGATAATATAGATTGCTTTAAAGCCAAAGAAGTAGACACTGGCAATGGTTGCCGGGACTAAGGCAATGACCACATCCCACATCATCCTGGGAATATTCCCTTTTATTCTGATGTGGGGAGAGACAGAAACGACCAATTTTTGGGACATAAAAGTTACCTCCTCAAGGGGAACAAGGGTTTAACCCCCTGTTACCCCTGTATCCCCTGTTCCCCCTGTGGCCCGTGTCAACTGGACTTTGGCATACTTTATGAGCTGAACTAAGGGTATCTTTGCCGGACAGACATAGGCGCAAACCCCGCACTCCATGCAGTCCAGGATCCCGTACTCTTCTGCCCAATCAAACCTATCTTTACGAGCATATTGAGCAATGAGGTTAGGTAAAATATCCACGGGACAGACATCAACACACCTTGAACACCTGATACAGGACCTCTCACTTATCTCTACTACCTCTTCCTTAAGTAGAACGAGAATGCCCGTAGTTCCCTTGATTACCGGAACTAAGGTAGTATACTGGTTAAACCCCATTAACGGTCCACCCATGATTATCTTTCCTGGTCTACCCCTAAACCCTCCACAGTAGTCAATCAGGTCCTGAAAAAGGGTCCCAATCCTTACTCTTAAATTGGCTGGATGCTTGATCCCTTTTCCCGTGACAGTGACCACCCTCTCAATCAAGGGCCTTCCCTTCCTCACCGCTTCACTTATTGCCAGAGCGGTCCCCACATTCTGGACTATTACCCCAACATCCAGGGGCAATCCCCCAGAAGGAACCTCTCTATTCAAAATGGCCTTTATTAATTGCTTCTCTGAACCCTGAGGATACTTGGTTTTGAGAGGAATGACCTCCATATTTGCCTCATTGCGAATCTCTTCTCTCATAGCTTTGATGGCATCTCTCTTATTCCTCTCAATCCCGATGTAGCAGGAGGTAACCTCCAGGGTCTTGGCGATGATCTTCAACCCTTGAACGATCTCATATATCTTCTCAATCATTAACCTGTGATCACAGGTAAGATAGGGCTCACATTCACAGCCGTTCAATATAACAGTATCTATCCACTTATCCTCTGGAGGGGAAAGCTTAACATGAGTGGGAAAGGCCGCTCCCCCCAGGCCAACAATACCCGCCTCCCTAACGATCTCCCGTATCTCATTAGGATGGAGTCTGAAATAATCATTATTATGCTTGATCTTCGGGTGATATTCATCCCTTCCATCAGATTCAATGGTAACTGCCAGACTGGGAGGACCTAGGGGGTGGGAATGATCTGAGATATCTACGACTTTCCCAGATAAGGAGGCGTGGATGGTGGAGGAGATGGGGCCTTGGGCCTCACCAATCTTCTGTCCTATCTTTACTCTATCTCCCACTTTGACCACTGGTTTGGCAGGAGCGCCGGTATGCTGGGATAGGAGAATGACCACCTTTTTGGGAAGGGGCATCTCTTGAATAGGTAGGGAAGAAGTAATCTTTTCTTCAGGAGGATGGACTCCCCCTCGAAAACTCCTAATTTTCATCTTCTGCTCTTTATTCGTGTTTCCCGGTCTTCAAATATTTTTCTTCAATCTCAAGGAGTTTCTTCAGTCTCCTTGCATGGCGTCCACCAGAGAACTTGGTTATCAAGAATAGCTTTACCATCTTCTTTGCTAGTTCTTTTTCAACAACATCTGCCCCAAGAGCCAGTATATTGGCATCCAGATGTTCCCGGGCCATCTTGGTGGTGAAGAGGTCATGGCACTGAGCGGCCCTTATCCCCGGAATCTTATTGGCAGTTATCGAAATCCCGATCCCGGTTCTACAGATCGCAATTCCCCTATGGCACTTACCACTGGCTACCGCCTCTGCCACCTTGTAGCCGAACTCTGGATAGTCAACGGATTCTGCGCTTTCCGTTCCAAAGTCGATGTAGGTATGACCATAGTCCTTGAGATACTTCTTAATCTCTTCTTTCAGATAGAACCCTCCATGGTCGCTTCCTAAGGCAATCCTCATTATCCACCCCTTGCTTACAAGGTTCAGGAAATAGTTGCTAACAGTTAATATCAGTTAATAACGGTTAATATTGATTAATATCGGTTGCTTTCAAATCGTCGCTCGTCCCTTATCCTTTACCAATCCACCCAATCCAACTAATTTACTGCCCACTTTCTCACCTGCCTGCCCCGTAGGCTTGTCCTTCGGGGCTTACTTTCTTAGATACTCCAAGATTCTAGGCAGGGCTTTCTCCAAAGCACTCTTTACTTCCCCAGCTACTTCTCTATAGACTTCGTCGCTTAGGCCTATGGGGTCCCTGATCTCTAAATTTCCCGCCTTTGGCGGGACTCCGCCTTCCGGCGGTGGTTTCTTATCTCCAGCAAATTCTTTGAGTAGAAATGTTTTATTCTCTGCCTCTGGATTTAGTTCTCGAACTCTTTCTCTATGTTTTTCCTCCGTAACCAATATCAGATCTGCTTCATCTATTAAATCTTTCGAGAGAGATTTTGCCTTATGGGATGAGATATCAATCTCATATTCTTTCATTATCTTTATCGCTTGAGGGGTTGGTCCACCAAAGGAAGAGAATATTGTCCCACAGGAATCGATTCTAATCTCTTTCTTCTCCTTCAGCATCTCTTTCAAGAAGCCAACTGCCATTGGGCTCCGGCAGGAGTTTCCCGTACAGATGAAGAGGACGGTCTTGTTCACAGAACCTTCCCAACCACTTCTTCTATCTCCTCTTTTTTGAGCGCCCCTTCCCTTAAGATAGTGGGGGAAGAGGCAGTCAGGTCTAAGACCGTGGATTCTACTCCTATCCTGGTCTCCCCTCCATCGAGTAAAAGGTCTATTCTCTCTCCCAGATCTTTTATCACTTCTTCTGCTTTAGTAGGAGCAGGGCTTCCCGATAGGTTGGCGCTGGGACAGGCAAGGAGAACTCCAGAGGCTTTAACTATCTCCAGGGCTATCCTGCAATCCGGCATGCGTATGCCGATGGTACTATTCTCACCCATCATGATATCAGGTATTAGTGAAGAGGCCTTGAAGATTAAGGTTAAGGGCCCTGGCCAGAATCTTTCTATCAGAACTTGGGCAGATTTGGGAATTTTCTGGACATATTGTCTTAAGTCTTCTTTTTTACCGATAAGGATGCTTAGCGGTTTATCAAGAGGCCTCCCTTTTATTTCAAATATTCTCTTAACCGCCTCTTTATTTAGAGCATCTGCTCCCAGGCCATAGACTGTCTCTGTGGGGAAGACGATTAACTTCTCTTCTTTAATTAATTTGACTGCTTCCTCAATTATTTCCTTTTCGGGATGATCAGAATCTACTTTTAAAACTCTTGCCATTTCTTCTCCTAGACAGCCAAATTCCTTATAATGAATATATCACAAATAGTATCAAAGGTCAACAAATAAAGAATAAAAAAGCCCACTTCGAAATAGAAACGGGCTTTAAAAAATACTATATTTTGATTTTGAGGTTATCCGGCGAACTCCTCTTCGCTCTCCGCCACTTCCTCATCTGCCCTCACTTGACTGGCAACCTCTGCCTTCTCTTCCCTCATCATCATTCTAAGTATCTCAAGAAGCATCTTTCTTGTCCTTTTGGGAGTTATTCTCTCTTCCTTCGCCTCTCTTATCTTCTCCTGCCATCCCTCTCCCAAAATCAAAAGAAGTAAAATTCTACCCAATGCTTTTAGTCTCTCCCTCTTGAAAATCTCTACTACACGTCCCTTCATCTCCAGGATTCTGTTAGTAGCCATTAAGAGAAAGGCGGGGAGGAGAAAGAAGTAGCCGAAGTAGGGCCAGGCGTGGAGATGAAAGGTAGGCTGGGGAGAGAACTTATTGAGGTTCCAGAGGACCAGGATCCCAGAGAAGGCAACGACTAAGAAGTTGGCTATGGGATTTGAGGCCTTCAAGAACTGGCCGCCCGTTGTTCGTCGCTGTCTAATTGGCCAGAATAGATTGGCCCCCATGAATCCTGTTAAATCAAGAAGGATGTGGGCCAGAAAGGCTAAGCCAATAACTAGTCCATAGATCCTGCCAAAGATTAGCCAGCCCAAGGCACCAAATATTATTGCTAGGGCTGGGGAGTGGCTCCACTGCCTATGCCAGGGAAGAAAGATGATTTCCACTCCCTCCTCCCCCTTTCTTTCATAGCCAAAGGAGGGACCATTGAAGATATCTATCTTCGATGGTCGATTCTGGGCCTGTAAAATATTACATTTTGTCTTCGCCCTAGCGCTTTCCTTAAAGTCAAAGGGTATCCCTAAGAATTCACCCGGCACCTGAGACATGGTAACTACGGGGCCTATCTCCACCACCACCTCATTATTTACCGTATCGTAGAAGACCTCATAGTGCCTCCAGAGATCCCCTGCCACCTGAACGGTATGTAGCTGTAATCTTATCTCCCTTCCCGTATCCCAGGCCTCATCTATTACCTGGGCCATTTTGTTTGCCACTAGCTGGGGATCGGTACTATTCATATTCATAGGATCTTTTAAAAACTCTTTGGTTGCCGGATCGATGATATAGTCGTTCTCTTCAATGAACATGGCCAGTTTAAAGTCTAAGGTATCAGGGAGGAGGCCGAATATTCCTCCCAGGGCGAGGATGGGAGAAAAATGGATTAAGGAAAGACCTATCGCCTGGGGAAAACAGGTGGCAATCGCTGCCCCAACCGTGAAGTGGGTTAGTCCTTTCATATCAATTCTCCTTTAATTTAGATAAGGTGGAAGAATTTAAGCACCGTGGACTCAACTCCAAACATGCTCAAGGTCATATGGACAAGGAGAATGGCCATACAGTTCATCCTCCGAGAATGAAAGAGAACTGGGATGAGTCCAATGCCTGCAGCAACAATGGTAATGAATATTCCTCTTAAACCAGTTATTGTGCCCACAATAGCGAAGAGTATGACTACCGTAAATAGTGAAATCAGACGGTAATCAAACTTAGTAACGACATTTATCATGAAGCGGGAGAAACGCAATAGTAAGAAGAAGGCAAAGCCGGCACTCAGGGCGAGAGTGGCTAAGACCATGAAGTAGTCTCCTATAGTCCGGGGAACGTAGAAGGGGGAGAGCATCCAGGCCATTCCTCCCCTCCTCAGATGGTACATTCCAAAATAGGGAACGAAGAAGAGCAGGAAGCCACCTACATAATACATGGTCTTGCTCGCACCCTGAGAAATGATGAATAGCCTATCATCCCTCTGGGCTGTGGCATGGCCAGCGATAAGTCCCCCTATTCCTCCAGTAACGATGGGTAGCAGGGCAGCAAAGGAGCCCCCTAGGACTCCAGCAAATGTTCCCCGAATGGCTAACTTGTAATCTAAATCGATGGAGGTAGAGATATGCTGTTTGGAGATCTCTGTCTTGGAGATGATATTGGTAATTACCCAGGGAACAGCATATAATCCAACGAAAGCGGGCATGATATTCTGGAAGGCCCTTTCAATGGGAATGAAGGGCTTATTCAGGATAAAGATTCCCAGTAACCCAGCAAGGATAAAGGTGAGGATCCCGGCAGAACTCGACTTCCAGCCATCAATAAACCTTCCCCACTTCGTCTTGGGCCTCAGGGTTGCTTTGGGCCACTCGCCCATTATGATATAGGCACAGATCAAGAGGAGGATCCAACCCATATGGGGTATTAGAAGCCAGCGAATTCTGGGAAAGATTCTTAGGATGACCGGGCTTCCTACACCTATAGCAACGATCGCTCCCAGTGCCCCTACTCCAGAGAGAACCGCAGCCTCATACCCCTTGCCCAGCATCATGTACTTCTGTCCGGGCAGAACAATGAACATGGCGCTCTCATCCGGTGCCCCTAAAAAGAGGGCAGGAATGGTATTGATTATGGACCAGGAGACAACCAGGGACATCATGAAGGCCGGAAGGGCATTCCCGGGAAGAAGCTGGGGGAACTTAAAATAGATGAGGATGAAACCCGCTAAGTTGTAGATGTGAAGAGCAGGGATGAGAGAGACCAAACCAGCCATTAATGTTCCCAAAAGAATATAGGGAATGAGAATAAGAAAGTTCATGTTTACCCCGTTAGATAATTTTTAGATTTCATCTATACATTATAAAGCCTAAAAAACTATATAGATTATACCAAAGATTTAAAAGGACGAAGTAAAGCAATATCTAACGGGGTCTACCTCACAATCTGAATATCCCCGGGACTCTTTGGTTTTATCTGCAGTCTTCCCTGGTAACTTGCAATCGCACCCGAAACCTGAATGGATGTTCCTTGAGTGAGACTGGCCCTCTG